>JAOUBJ010000017.1:0-62500 GCA_029860345.1 Candidatus Zixiibacteriota bacterium
TGCGTAGGTTCTTCTCTGAGAAATCCAATTCTCGCATGGGCATATCCTCCTTGGAAAGCTGTTAAGTGGATATGCCCTATTTCTTTGTCAAAAATCCACCAATTTACACAAGAAAATTTACGCTAACGGCAACTCATGTCATGCTGAGCGCAGTCGAAGCATGAGCGACTTCAGAAGAATTCACCCTTCGACTGCGCTCAGGGTGACAGGGCCAGAAACCCGAAGCTGACTTCCACTAACACCACCGCGCGAATCGCACGAGCCCAACCTGTTGGTTTATCGCCCCTCCGCGGCCATCACCTTCTGCACCCTCGCGATGTGGCGGCCACCGTCGAAGGGAGTCGAAAGAAAAGTCTTGATGATCTCTTCGAGTTGATCCTCTGAAATGTATTTCTGCGCCAAAGTGAGCATGTTGGCGTCGTTGTGCGAACGTGTCAGAAAAGCCATGTCGGGATTCAAGGCCATTCCGGCCCGGATGCCCTTGACCTTGTTGCAAGCCATGTTCATCCCGTTGCCGGTGAAGCAAACAGTGATGCCATAGTCAACCTCTCCGGCCGCCACAGCACGCGCTGCGGCCAGGCCAAAGTCCGGATAGTCAACAGAGTCTTTCGAATTAGTGCCGCAGTCAACAGCTTCGTGCCCCAGGGCTTGGAGAATATTCTTAACCTTTTCCTTGAACTCCAGCCCGGCGTGATCACAGGCCACGGCGATTCTCATCAGGCCGTTACCTTCTCATACTTGGGTACGTGAGTCAACCAGCCGTACTGATCCTCAACCTCACCTTTGACAATTCCAAAGAACGCTTTCTGGAGGGCACGCGTCATCGGACCGGCGACCCCATCGCCGATGGTGATATTATCTACTCTGGAAATCGGCGTGATCTCAGCCGCCGAGCCGGTGAAGAAGACTTCCTCGGCCAGATAGAGAGCTTCGCGGGGGACATTTTGCTCGATCACTTTGATGCCCATATCCTCGGCCAGTCTGATAACCGAACGTCGGGTGATTCCCGGCAGGATCGAGGCCGCGAAGGTCGGCGTTACCAAGGCCCCTTTGCGCACGAGAAACAAATTCTCCCCGGAGCCTTCCGAAACATGGCCATACACATCGAGAGCTATCCCCTCGGAGTAGCCATGCGACAATGCTTCCTGTTTAATGAGCTGGCTGTTCATGTAGTTGGCGCCCGCCTTGGCCATGGCCGGCATGGTGTTGGGGGCGATTCTGTTCCACGACGAAACGCAAACCGAGACACCTTTCTCAAGCGCTTCGGCGCCGAGATACTTACCCCACGGCCAGGTGGCAATAGTCAAATCAACCGGACAGGGTGTCGGATCGACACCCAGCGATTCGTAACCGCGATAGGCGACCGGACGGACATAGCACTCTTCGAGACTGTTAATACCGATAGTATCGAGAATGGCCTGATCGATTTCCTCGGCTGTCCAGGACATCGGCATGCGATAAATCTTGGCCGAGTTCAAAAGCCGTTCGCTGTGGTCGCGCAGCCGAAAACAAGCCGCTCCCTGGGGGGTTTTGTAGACGCGCATACCCTCGAACACCGATGAACCATAGTGGACGACATGCGACAGAACGTGGATCTTGGCCTCGTCCCATTTGATCATCTTTCCGTTCATCCAGATGTATTCAGTTTTGTCAAATGCCATGATTCCTCCGTTTATCTAAAGGTAGCGGTCTTTCTCTGACGAGAAAATACAGCCGCGCTGCGTGAGAATCAACGAAAATCGGCATCCCATAAATGGGTCACATCTGTGTCGCACGCGGTCGCATTCACGAGAGTTTCTCGTGGTGGGCGAGTCTTCAGACTCGGTCACTCGCTTTCGCAAACGGAATCCCGCCGCGTCTGAAGACTCTGCGGGCACCACACGATCAAGCCGTGGTTTTCGCGCTTCGCGGCTCGTGATGCCGGCAAGCAGTGCACTGGGCAGGGCGCGTAGGGCGAGAACCAGGCTTGCCTGCCGTCCCAACAACGTTTCATACGGCCGACCGCGGAACCCGTCACGGTTGGCAGCCTGCCGTAGCGGACTATCCAACAGAACAGCGCGCTCTATGGTAACTCGAAATTGTGTTGCCACCGGGATTGGTGTGGGTTAGGTTTTAACCATGACTTCATTTCAAAGAGCAATGCTGGTTTTTTGTGGTGCTGTTCTGGTACGACTGGCCTTTCATCTTTTCACAGGTTTCACGGGCGATGATGCATTCATAACCTTTCGGTATGCAGAGAATCTCGCCGCCGGAAGTGGGTTCGTGTACAATTCTGGGCAACAAGTGCTTGGGACTTCCTCGCCGATGTTCGCTCTCTTGTTAGCAGCGTTTTCCCTGGCGGGTCTCAAGCCACCGTTTGCAGCGTTGATGGTATCTCTGGCATCATCGGGCGTCACGGCGGTTGTTGTTTATCAGCTCGCGCTCCACATTGGCTTTAAGCAGTTCGCATGGACGCCGACTCTTCTCTACATTCTGTTCCCGCGCTCAGTCTCGGCAGAGAGCTGCGGAATGGAAACGGCGCTTTTTACTACATTGGTAATATCAGCAATCTACTTGTTCAGAACATCACGCTACACCTGGTCACTGGTGCTTGCTTCCCTGGCTATAGTAACACGTCCCGAAGGCTGCTTTGCACTTCTCATTATCATAGTAGCAATTACGTACAAAGAGCGCGGCGTATCGTGGCGAAGGCTCCTACCGCCGGTCCTGATAGTCTCCCCCTGGTTGATATTCTCCGAGCTTTATTTCGGTTCTGTAGTGCCCCATTCCATCCCGGCCAAACTTGCTCTGTACAACCGGATCGGCGTCGACTCGGGTTGGGAGCGGGTGGTCTTTCTCATGGCCTGGCACAATCCGTTTGGATGGGTACTTACCGGGCTGGTCGTGGCCGGTTGTATTTATCTCATGCGTAAACATCAAACCGGACTTTTGGAGATCGCCTGGAGCTTTGGCCTGATACTATTCTATGCGCTATCTCCCACGCACTTGTTCTTCTGGTATGTGGCTCCGATCTATCCCGTGTATCTTATCCTGGCGTCATGCCCACTTCTCAGTCCCAGGCTCCAAGGCTCCGGCACAGATTCGAGCACGGGAAAGGTCGTGATCTACGCCTGTACCTGCCTTGCTCTCTTGATGTTGTTTGCTTCCTGCCGAACTGCTGTTTCCTACAAGGCTCAACAAGAGGTGCTTGACAGTGTTCACAGGGCTATAGGTGGATACTTGCGCAAAAACGCCGACGCAGCCGACCTGGTGGCGGCTGAGGATATCGGTTACATCGGATACTATTCCCGGCTGCGGATACTTGATCGCGATGGGCTGGTGTCACCTGAGGCGGTGGCATATAATAGACGAGGTGAATACGGGGAGTTGATAAGTAGTGTCCGTCCAGAGTGGGTAGTTGCAGGCTTGGAAAGCCCCATATCTGCTTTCACAGCCGATTCCTCATTCCTGCGCAACTACGTTTTGAGCGCGTCATTCTCAGAACGAAGTATAGAGTACTCGGTTTTTCGCTTGGTGGAGTAGCAGGGTAAACCCATTGCTGGTTCTGCCGTTTTTCATCGACGGAACCACTAATCCGCCGCCGCGGACGCCCTACTCAATGTCGTTTGGCTAATCGCCTTTTCGGCACAATCTGTCAGTTACTTTTCTTCCCTGCCCACAAACCGGCAAATCGTCGGGAGCACAATGGCCGCCACGGTGACTTTAATCAAAGCACCGGGCAGGAACGGATAGAGACCCATCTCAAGCATGGCACCGTCCGGAACCATCACACCGAGCCAAGCCAGACCACAAATAAATATGGTGGCCGTACCCACCGTCATGGCGGCTACCGATTTCAAGTAGCCTGAATACCAACCCTTGTCGGAAAGATACCCAACGATATACGCCGCGCCCAGGAATCCGAACAAATACCCACCGGTTGGACCCATCAGTGCAGCCATACCGCTTCGTCCCCCGGCGAAGACCGGCAGACCAGCCATTCCCTCAAGCAAGTAGGCCAGAACAATGGCCGTGCCGCGCACGCGACCCAGCGCCATGGCGATCAACAAGACGCCTAACGTTTGGCCGGTGATCGGCACAGGTGAGAATGGTAAGTTAATCGAAAGATAGGCCGAGGCCACCAGGATCAAATTGAAACTCAATAGTATTGGGACTTCCAACCAGCGTTGGGCCGGTCTGAAAAGGTAGTCGTAACAGGCGATGGTGGCTTGGTTCATGTCGTTTTCTCCGGTTTCTACGGCAGTCTCTTATTATCGGCCTGCAATGTATGCGAGCACCGATCGATTGACAAGAGTTTTACACCCCCGGCGCCACTGAACCGGGGGTGGTATCTCGTATCGAAGGCAATCCGTCTAACATGAATCCCCTATGTCTCTTCCTCACCGATCATTTCACTGGATGTGGTGATCCACTTTCTCCCGCTGCCCGCCGTGCTCACAACATAGAAAATCGGTTTCTCGTTGCGCAATGTATCCGCCAGGTAGACTGCATCTTCCTTCGGCGGAAACCAATTCACGTTCTTCGTTGCCGTTCCGTCCTTGTAATGGAAAATCACCCAAGGCCGATTCTGGTCGAGATCGTACCGAAGCACGTAGTTTAGAATTCTGTAAACCGGCATTTTGACCTCCTGTTCGTGTTTGATTCCACTTACTTCGAGACTTCGCTGTCCGATCAATGATGTAATGAATACCTACGCCAAAGTAGTCCCCGCTTGAACAGCAGTCAACAACTTTGTCTTCGGGAAAGCGAGAGATACCAGATCGAGTCCGGTGCCTGCATATTTCCCTTGCAAGAATCAGATTCATCGTTTTCTTGAGAGTATCAAGGATTCGGGATACCGCCACGGAGGATATCAAAATGAGAATAAGAACAGTTTTCTCTTGTCTGTCAATGACCGCGCTTGTGGCGTTGTCATTATCGAGCGTTGTCGAAGGTCGCACGGACTACGACATAGCCGGGTCGGCAACTGCCCTGATCGCGGTCGACCTTGACGGTGACAGCGCGCTGGACATCGCCGCCGCCGATGGGTCTTCCGGTGCGGTTGCGATCCTGTTCAACAACGGCGATGGTAGTTTTCAGACGCCCGTCTACATCGCAACTGCGCCCGGCACCAATTCGATAGCCGCCGGGTATCTCAACCCGGATAGCTTTGTCGACCTGGCTGTCACCAACTCAAGTGATGGTTCAGTTTCGATCCTCTATGGAAACGGCGATGGCAGTTTTCAACCGGTCCAGACAATCGTCACGTTGGAAAGCCCACACTCGATCGTAATAGCCGATTTCTACCTGGATGGCCGTCCCGACCTCGCCTTTGCCGCGGGTAACGTAGCGACATCCTGTTTGTGTTTGCGCTTCAACGACAACCTGGGCAGTTTTGAGGCAAATGCGCAGTACGCACTTGATACCGATGCGTTGGAGGTCCTGGCCGGTGACTTCAATGGTGACGACACGGTCGATGTGGCCGTACTCCACCGCCATTACTGGGGTGGGATTCCATCGCACGACCCGGTATGGATCAGATTGGGCAATGGCAACGGCTCCTTCCAGGATGCAACCTACCCGCCCGGCTTGATGATGGCCAGCACTATGGCCGTGGCCGACATAGATTCGGACACCGATCAGGATCTGGTAGTCGGCGTCGATGACTGGGATGTCTGCATGGGAGCGATGTTGACGCTCGAAAACGACGGCAGCGCTAGTTTCTCAACCGGTGTGATTGGCGCCTTCTTCTGGGATCAAGCCAGATCATTGACACCGGTCGACTTCAACAACGACGGTGGCATGGATTACCTCGTTGCCCTGACCTGCGATACGATTGGACGCATTAATCTCTACATGAACTACTTTGACACAACGTTGTACGAGCCGATCAAACTGGTCGACGCCAACTACGCCTCCTACGATGTCATCGCCGCCGACCTGGACAACGACGGTGATTTCGACATAGCATCGGCCAACGGTGACATTGCCGTGTTTGAAACCCAGAAAACCGGCGACCCCTGCTGTCGCGGTATCCGTGGCAATATCGACTACGATGCGAACGATCAGATCAACATCGCCGATATCGTGGCTTTGGTCGACTACATGTTTACAGGTGGACCCAACCCGCCATGCACCGGGGAAGCCAATGTCAATGGCGACGGCGTCGGTGAGAGTGAGCCGTGGGACATCAACGACCTTATCTACCTAATAGACTATATGTTCGGCGGGGGTCCACCCCCACCGCATTGTGTGATCTTTGACGAATAGGTTGCGGCTGTTTAGATCGTCCGGAACGTCATCTTGAAGGGCGCCGCAGGGTTTCCGTTTTTGTCTTTGAAGTTCTTGAAGTTTGAAGAGTTGATCCAAACCACATATTCCCGACCACTCTCCAGGCTGACCGGCAGGATGTTCCTGGTGAGGTCTTCATTGTAGTAAGGCTGGCCGGTCATCGTGGGGAAACTGTTTTTGTCTTCATAGACCCACGACCAGTTTTGGTCCATCATTTCCTCGTTGAATACAACAGCGATTTCCGTCAGAGTGGGATCAACCTCCATACTGCCGTTCTGGGGAAAAGTACTGACCACGCGCGGTGGATCTGTGTCACTCTGGGCGCACATCATGCAAGAGAACAAAAGTAACACCGTAAGTATGAACAAAGTTGCTTTTTTCATCCGTATCTCCTCGACGTTTGGGGATAGCTTGAGTTCTGCATCTTCCCTCTTTGGTATATGTATCTGTATCGGCATGCTTCTGCTCGGAATGCAGTATGGCAGAACCGCCTCTGGTTCTGCCATACTTCGGTGGGTGGCACCCCTCAAGCCTCGCTTGGGAGTGGTGATGAATCAATTACTTGCGCTTCGCGGCTTGTGACGCCATCAAGCCGTGCACTGGGCAGGGTGCTTAGCGCGAGAAACAGGCTTGCCTGCCGCCCCAAACAAGCAGGCTGGGTCGCAATGGCACGTTCCTCCGGTTCCTGCGTTCGCCGAAGGCGAGCGTGTGAACCGGAGGTTTCAAAGGCTGCTCTTACACAACGCCTTGGTAAGAGTCGCAGGGTCACATTTCCGACTTCGTCGAGATCGGGACCCTGCGAAACCACATTATGACACAGCCTCAAGGTTTGAGACAGCCACCCATAATCGTCCTGGCGAAGACGGGCCCACCCTACCTCATTGGTAGTAAAGGCCGGGCAAGTATAAACTTGCCCGGCCTGGGTTGTTTAAGGATTGAGGTTCGGAACCTGAAGCCGGCCTACAACCCGAACATCGTTTCGACCAGTAGAATCAGATCCGCTATATCGACAACCTGATTCCTGTCCATGTCGATTACTTCCAAAACCAGCGGCGGCGGACCACCGGCGAAGAAGTACTCAACCACATAGACCAAGTCTGAAATGTCGAGCGTTCCGTCAAGATTCGCATCTCCCGGAATGTGGCCAATCATCACTACCGAACCATCGACACTGAAGGAATCGGCATCGTTAAATTGACCCGAAACCGTGTACGTCTGGACAGTAGTGTCGAACAACGGCCCGTAGCCTAGAATCAGCTCTTTCATCGGAACAGTCAGGTGTAATGGTGGACCAAAGAATTCAGGATGCACAGGTAGTATCGAGTTGGATACGGCAGCTATTGTGGTGTTCACCAGAACTGTCGCTGTATCGATCATATCTGTGGTGTGACCGTCGATAAAATCGCCCACGTACACCGAGGCTGCTAACGGATCAACAGCATAGGCCCAGTAAACGTAGATAGTATCCGGTTGTATCGTCGTTCTTGCCGCAAGATCGTCCGATATCCGGTTGCGTGTAGTGTTGGTTATGACCGGTGCGTTGAAATCGAAGTAGATAGCGGCCCGGTTCTCTATAACGGTGCCGTCGGGAACACCGTCTCGCGGCGCCGCATCGTAAGTCAGAAAACCGTGACTGCCTGGTTCGCTGGTGTTGCTGTCGGGCAGCAGAATGTTATCGAAAGTCCACACCAGTTCCGTTCCAACCAGGTTGAACGTATACGGGTGACTGCCGGCGCCGATTTTCAGCGACGCAGGATCGATATCACTATCCAGGCTGTCGCGGACGATGACGGTGAAGGCAGTATCGGTGCCCACATTCTGGAAGTTCACCTGGTAGCGAAGGGTATCGATCCGACGGATCAGGCTATCGGGCCCAAAACCCGCTGGCGTCACCAGTTTTTCATTGGGATCGTAGGAGCCACGAACCGTCTGTGCCTCGGAGTCGGTGTTGTCGTCCTGATTATCGTCGCCGATAAGCGGATGGACCTCGGCCGTTGATATCAGTATGGTTCCCAAATCGATATTGACCGGTATCTGGGCCTTGGTCCACATCCACCTGGTCTCACCCGGCGCCATTGTTCCCAAAGGCCAGCTTACGGTGTGTGTGCCCGCAGCATAAGCGCTGTCCGGGCTGCTTTCCAGATGAGTCAATTGCGATGGTAGCTTCAACTGTACCGTTGCGTTGGCGACGGGCACGGTGCCGTGGTTCTTGCAGGTGATTCCGTAGAACTTCTGAAAACCCGGCCTGGCCGGTCCGCCGGCGACATCAACGGTCAAATCCTGGATATTGGCCAAGGCACGACCGCCGAAGTCCTTATCCAGGAATGTTTGCCCCGCGGTCAGCGCGATCACATGGGTTCCCGGAGATAGTGGGCATGTCTGAACCCAGTTCGGTGGCGGGACAACACTAACGGTGTATGTGTTGGGCTGAAGGAAGCTGAAGAAGTATTCTCCGTTGGCATCTGAAGTGGTGGCCAAGCCGCCCGGTTCCAGGGTAACTGTCCAACCAGCCAAACTGTCCTCGGTGGCATCCCAGGTACAGTCATCGTCAACGTCGTCAAACACGCTCCCGGCTATGGTTCCCAGACCTTCGCAGACATTGAAGCGGCGCGCCGTATTGTCCAGGTAACTTATTCCGTCGGCGTTACCACCGGCGCCGTCATAGTCGATTCCTTCGTGGTCGAACCGCCCCACCAGAGCGTAGCTTATCCCGTCTCCTTTGTTGGCTCCCGCCGTGGCCGGTGCGCCGCCAAAACCATTGGAACCGCCCGACGCGTCGCCAGTTGTCCATTGCATGTCACCATAGCTGAAAGCCACGTTTTTGTCGAGGCCGACTATGGTATCGGTTCCATCTGTAATGATAACCTCGAAGGTGGACAGTTTCTCGGCATGGCTTCCAAAGTAACCCACACGATCCCAGATAACTGTGAGACGATGGGGTTCGGAGCGATAGTACACCACACCGCCGCTGTCGTTTCGGGTGTCGACATCACCCCAGAACGGTGCAATCATACCGAATCCCGAAATAGGGAAACCTGATGGACTGTACTCGAAATATGGGCCTTCAAAGGACAGGTTGCCATTGTTGTTTATGTAGAGTTCATTGAGCTCCGTCCCATAGAAACAGAAGGGAAATGACAACGGTATGAGAGGACTTGAGCCGTCGTCGTTACGATAGAGTGGCGGTGTGCCGTTGGTGAACGGCACAGCTGAGAACCTGGGCCACTGGAGCCAGGTAATGGCATAGTCTTGTGTGGTTCCACTTGCTCCCGCAACGGTGGGGGCGGATACCCGGATTTTCCATTTACCCGCGACAGGGTCCTTGACCACCACTTGTTCGACATTGTCGCGGTCGTTAACCCCCTGTGCGGCGTTGTTGGACGGATTGGCCGGATCGAGAGTCAACGGCAAATACTCGGTTCCGTTCGGATCGATCAACTTTAGATTGAGATTGTTGACAAGCGTCGGATTCGCATTGACGGCCGCTTCTTCATCGGAATAGGCCAACATAACCCGAAGGGTGTCGGTGTGGACCAATACATCGAGATTCCATTCATCGGTGGAGTCCTGAGCAATCTGGTATTCCCGCCAGGCCATTCCTTCCAGGGTTTTCACTGCCTGAAGCCCGTCAGCTTTGCCGTAACCATATTTATAGTCGGGGCCGGGATTGCCAAGTTCTTTGGCCGTGTTGAGTATGATGGACTTAATCAATTCCGGAGAGGGATTGGTACTGTCCTTCAGCTCACGGTAGCGATCGATCAGCAACGCGCTCAGGCCAGAGATGGCCGGTGCGGCCATTGACGTACCGTTTTTGCTGCCATATAAGTTGTTGGGTAAAGTCGAGACCACACTCTGACCGACGGCTGTGATTTCCGGTTTCAAGCGCCCGTCATCAGTGGGTCCCCAGTCGCTGAATTGGGTCATGCCGTCGGACTTATTAATGGCCCCGACGGTAATGATGTTTTTAGCGCCCGCCGGTGGGGAAATTGAGGAATACCCCCCGGGTATAGTGATACCACAGATTCCGTCGTTTCGGTAATTACCTGCTGCGAATACAATCAAAAGGTCTTGATCTCGGGCCAACTGGTCATAGTCATCTGATCCTGAATCATAGTCGCCGAAGTCTCCGCAGTTTGCAGCAGTTATCGTAATGGCCCATGAATTCTGGGAGATCAGAATGTTATCGTTAGTCACACCGGCGAGCATCTCGGCGGGTATATCTCCCTGGAAGTCCCAAGAGAATATGTTGGTAGAGTCGGCCATGCCTCTAAGCGAGTCGTTCGATGACAAGGCTCCGTCACCGGCCATGGTGCCAGCGACATGGGTGGCATGATCCAGGAGGTTTTGCGAGTAACCGCCGGCGTTGTCCCTTATCGTCAATCTCCCGGCAAATCCATTATGAGCCTGGACCGGACCGCCGTCCCAGATTCCGGTATTGAACCCGGTGCCGTGAAGGAGGTAGGGCGACGCCTGGATTGCCGTGACATTGATACTATCACGCGAAACATCATTCTCAATTGTGGGTGGAGGAGCGATCGGAGCGACCCACATGACCCACGGAAAAGCTGAAACCTCATTGACCCGGGCTTCATTGAGGCGAATGGTAACGCGATTGAAGTAACTCGAACCGCCGATGATCTCGGCGCCCCGGTCCCGCATGATTCGCTCGACTTCAGCTATCGGGACGTCCGGCATATAGCGCACGATGAGGTCGAATTTGCCTTCGACGGGTTTCGCCCACTCGCCCACTGTCTTGTTGCGAATGGAAGCTGCCTGTTTGTCGGCGATTTCCAGTTGAAACAGCGCCCGGACCTGAAAGTCCGTTAGTTGTTGTTCCGACAGGCGAGTGTCTACAGAGGCGAAGTAGGCGTTTTCCGGAAGGTACTTGTGCAGGGTTATACCGCCGTCGCTCAGGCGTTCCCGTTCGTCACCGGACGGAATACTTTCGAACTGTATCACGCAATGAAGTACGTCGGCCAGCACCTTATCCCCCGGCTGGCCGCTATCGTTTACCAGTCTGGTGAACGCGGTGATGTCCGCCTGTGGTACAAAGTTTCTGCTCTTCAGTTTGATTTCGAACGAGTTGCTTTTCTTGGATCCCGACATGGCACTCGTAACCGGTCGCATCTGGGGCGGCTCAAGCCTCGTAAACGAAGCATCCAAAGGAATGAGTAAGCCGGCCGTCCGCTCAAAGGCATCCGGATCGATTGTGTTGTTCTCGAGTTGCCGGGGTGTGAGCGGTTTAACCTGATCGGGCTGAGGGAGCTTACCCTGCGCCTTCAGTTTTTGATAGGTTTCCTCACTCATGGCGGAACGATCGATCTTGTCCGCGGACTTCTGTGGGTCCGGGCCTGCCGAAGTGACGACAGCAACGGCCAGCCCCAGTACCAGGACAGCCACGATCATGAAAGTGAACTTAGCGTTGAGCATGTTGAACATGCCTCCTTCGTGAATAGGTTTACGCGTCCATGTAATCTCTAACCACGCAGTCCCCACCGGATATAAGACATTGGGAGGTCCCACCCTTGGGCAAAACTCAGAACCTCTGTCGAACCGGAACAGACCTGCCGATATAACCCGGAGCACATCGATCTACGGCAACCGAATCCTTCGCGGACTGGTCCAACGGGACCAGTCTTCCCATAAGGCTTAGTCGCGGATGTTCGAGGGCATTGCCGTACATGACTGCGCTACTCGCCAAACACGGGAGCAGCGAATTGCTCTTGCTGCAATTCTCAGCACGTGATACGTGGAGAACATGGAGCGTGTTGGTGATTGTTTTGAGCTAATCGCAGGAAAGAGTAGATCGCATCGGGCGCCGACAGATTTCACATGCAAGACTCAACAGCGGCCCCAGCCTGGTGTCCCTCCACAACAACGATCGAAACCGAGTAGTCTCGTGCAAAAAGATATCAAAAAAAAGCGGAGAAGGTGTAACACCTTCTCCGCGTACAGAACTTCAAATAACGCCCGAGCGACGCTTGTTACAGACAGGTCGGCGGTGGCCCTCCGGTAAACATGTAGTCGACCAAGAACACCAGATCGGAAATATCTATCCCACCCGATCCGTCAAAGTCGGCCGCCGCGATTACCGGCGGCTCAGGTCCATCGTTGAACATGTAGTCAACCAGGTAGACGAGGTCGGCAATGTCAATGACCGGACTGCCGTTGCCGTCGACGTCACCACAAATCCAGCCCGCCGTGATCGCAAAAGTAAACGGTTGCTCATCGGAGCTACCGACGGCATCGACGACCGCCGCCGTAAAGTTGATCGTCTGGACCGATGCCACCGTGCCCGAAAGGAGTCCGCCGGACGACAGGCTCAAGCCGGTGCCGCTGAGCCCGGCATCACCCTCCGACCAGGTTCTGCTGCCGGTACCGTCGGACGCTTCAAGCTGGACGGAATAGGGCACACCTTCCATACCGTTGGGCAGTGAACCGGTGGTGATAGAGACGACATCGTTAATGGTGAAGGCAAAGGGCTGCAATGTTTCAGCGCCGGCTTCATCGGTTACGCTGAGAGTGAAACTGATGACTCCGGCTGCGGCCGGTGTTCCATCGATCAGTCCGGTCGGTGAGACGCTAAGCCCGGTGCCTAGCAGGTCGCCTGCGTTGTCGCTGAAGGACCTCTGCCCCGTTCCGCCGGTGGCCACGAACTGCTGCGAGTAAGCGATGCCGGCCGTCCAATCAGGCAGCGAGGCAGTGACGACATCGATAGCCGGATTGATAGTGAGGCTCAGTTGTTGTTCATCCTGCCCGCTGTCATCGATGACCAGAGCGGTGAACATTATCCCACCCGCCGAGAGTGGCGTACCACTGAGTAAACCGTCGCTACCTAAACTCAAACCAGTGCCGACGAGGTCTGAATTCTTGTCGCTCCATACGGCCGTGCCGCTACCACCGGCCAACTCCAACTGTTGACTGTAGGCAGAGTTTACCGTCCACTCAGGCAGGTCAGTGGTGGTGATAGTGACGCCCTGGGTGACCTCTATATTGAACAGACGTTCGAAACTGGCGCCAAGAGCATCAGTGGCCTTGGCCGTGAAGCTGATTGTGCCACCGGCATTCGGCGTGCCCTGTACGATACCGAGCGGTACCAAGAATAGTCCGGTGCCGGCCAGATCACCGTTCTTGTCGGACACCGTTCTTTGGCCGGTGCCGCCGGACGAAATAATGTCGGCCTGGTACATCTCACCCACTGCACCTCCGCCCAGAGTTTCGGTAATGATCGTCACAGCCGGGTTGAGAGTGAAGTCGAACTGCTGTTCAACGGTAAACAACGAGTCCACAACCTGAGCTACGAAACTGACCGCGCCGGACACCGCAGGCGTCCCACTGAGAACACCATCGGATGCCACCGAAAGCCCGGTGCCGACCAGGTCTGAGTTCTTGTCGCTCCAGGTTTGTTCGCCATAGCCGCCGTCGGTAGCGAAGGTCAGGCTGAAAGGATGATCCTGAGTCCAATCCGGGACTTCAGTAGTTGTAATCGACAGGGCGTGGATGACCTCAAAAGAGTACAGTTGCTCATCGGCACCGCCGCCGCCATCGATGACCCTGGCCGTGAAACTTACAACTCCCGACGCATTGGGCGTGCCGGTAAGATCACCATCGGAGCCCAGATTGAGCCCGGTGCCGGCAAGATCATTGTTCATGTCAATCCAGTACCTCGGCCCGGTCCCACCGGAAGCGGCCAGTTGTGCCGAATACGGTTCATCGAGATTTGCGTTGGGCAGTGACGCTGTGGTGATAACCAATTCCGGATTAATTGTGAAACTGAAGGCGGAGTTATCGGACGATCCAACAATGTCCGCGGCCACCGCCGTGAAACTGATCGTTTGAGCCGCCGGTGTTCCGGATACCAGTCCGGTAGGCGACAAGGTCAGGCCGGAGCCATTGAGGTCATCGTTCAAGTCGGCCCAGACCACCGATCCGGTACCACCACTCGCTTCCAATTGTTGCGAGTAAGCAGTGCCCGCTGTTCTGTCCGGCAATGAAGTTGTGGTAATATCAACGGTGCCGTTGATTCGCAGTGACAGCAGGACGGCATCGGCGTAGGCAGAATCGTCTACTACTTGAACGGTAAAACTGAACACACCCGGACTGACAGGTGTACCGGAAAGCAGGCCGCCTGCCGACAGGTTAAGGCCGGTTCCCACCAAGTCGGAGTTCATGTCGGTCCAAACATACGGCTCGGTACCACCGCTGGCTTCCAGGACGTGCGAAAACGGGATACCTTCGGTCCATTCCGGCAGGATAACTGTTGTGATACTGGGACCATTCGGATTGCACTCGTAACCGGTGACCACGACATCGTCGATATTCCAGCCGCACCATTGCCAGCCAACATCCGTAGAGCCCATTGTGAAACGGACATAAACGGTAGATTCACCATCGGCCACGGACGAGATATCGAACGTCTGCTCGACCCAACTGCCGGCGTTCATAGTTGCTGTGTTCTCCCAAACGGTCGTCCACGTGCTGCCATTGTTGCTGACCCGCACATAGGCATGATCGTATTGCGGCTGCTCCACGCCGAGCCAGCGCCAGAAGTTCAGTTGCACCTTGGCCAACTCCGAGCAGTCCATGGGTGGCGAGGTCAGGTGACGTTCGGGCATGTTGTTTTCGTAATCGCCGTTCAAGTTGTATCCAAAAACGGTGCTGCCGGAGTGCCCACTTGAGGGATCGGGCTGGCCGTACTGCCCTCCGTTGCCGGTCGGTGTGCCGCGCGCCCACAAGCCGCCCGACGACGTCCAACCCTGATCGGTGTCGAAGTTGTCCTCGAACAAAACGACTTCATCGGTGGCCGCAAACGCCTTCCTGGGGGTGGACGGGTTGGGATCGTAGATGACCCCGATGCCTTCCGCTTCGGCGCTGACGTAGTATTGGACTTCCTCCAGACAGTCGACCGGCGGCAGAGTGGCTATATAATTGTTGTCGCTAATCTCGGTCATGTAGACACTGTTCAGGCTGCCGCCCTCGATACGGTAATGCAACTGGCCGGTGCCGGGTACCGGAGCCTCGCCTTCAATACCCGAGATAACCACTGTAAATGTGGTCGGAGCACCTGGCGTCAACAGATCGGGGGTACCGAGCGGATAAGAGAACGACAGCGGCGCCAGTTCGGGAGCATCCATGTTATGCAGTCCGAATCCGGCGGCGATCTCCCAGTAATGCGGGGTGCCGTTGTTGATATTGCCGTCATTGTCATCCAGGGTCAGCCAGTCGATTGTGATCTGCGGAGTGATCTGGTCGCCGGTATGCAGGAGAATGCTGTTGATAGTCAGATTTTGAAGAATAGGTAAATACTCTCCCGGTCCCTGCGTGGTCTGAGCCAGGGCGTTGCGAGTATCCCAGACACATCCGGAGAGCAACTGTCCACAGTCGTGGATAGCCCCGGAACAGGGATATTGATGGCTGTTGTCGGCGTTGCGTAAAGGTGTGGTGCAGGGTCCGAAGAACCCGAGGCCCATCAGGTGTGAATCTTCGATAACGACATAGATACAATCGCCCATGCCTTCACCGTATTGACCCTGGCCACTGCCGGCCATGTTGACCAGATGGTGGCCGTATTCGTGATGAACTACTGCGCTCCACGCTGTGTTCGGATAGGACCCACCGGCCTGACAGAAGTTGATCGATTGTTCGGAGGGGCTGTACCAGGCGTTGCCGGGACAGTATCCATCGGTGCGGTTGACCGTGACCGGAAACTCGTTGACCATCAGATTGGGATAACTCGGGTTCTGAGCCACGGCCATCGAGCGCACGACGTTGGATTCGATATATGCATTCACCTGAGCTCGTACCAGAACATTGGAGTTGGCCGCGTTATGAATAAAATCGGCCGGGCCGGGCGGGGTTACTACCTGGCTCAGGTTCTCTACTGCTCCCACGTAGTTGTATACGCGAAACCACTCACCGCGCATCTCCGAGCCAACCGTCACATCGGCCGTTCCGCCGTTGGGAATGACAAAATCACCCAGCGAATCGGCATAGGACACGGTGCCACCGATATTGACTCGTGCAAATGGCATCTCCTCAAGAGCCTCGGCCTCACAGTTTTCCGAGGCCAGACCCTGCGAGGCCATGCCTGAGACATTGCCGACCACATCTTCAAATATGATGCGGTCCTCTTTGTACAGGATTTCGCCGGTTTGCGGGTCGACGACAAAGCGGAACTCCTGAGGAAAATCGGATGTGCCTTCAAAAACAACAGCCATGCGTGGATTCTCACGCTGTGAGTTGACGCCGGCCCAGATCACTAATTCCTGTTCAGTGAAATCGGTCAGGTCTGGTTCCGAGCTTCGCGCGGCCTGTTCGGCCACTGTTGAGTAGCCGCCGAGATAGCTCTTGTCGGGCGCAAAATCGCCCAGGTCGCAAAGGCTGGAAACAGCCAGCACCAACGGATTGTCATAATCGTTGCGCATCAAAAGACGCAACTCTGCTTGATAAACCGGTATCCCCTCCACCTCCTGATGATAATAGACGAGGGTGAACTTGTACTGACCGGTTTCGCTGTTGTACATCACCGGCTGAGTGAGTTGTCGATTCGGCATCAGATTGCCCGGGACCAGATGTCCACTCTCGACGCCGAACAGTCTGGCATGGTTTAACCGGAATTGATCGGCCGTCTCCTCTGCCGAATAGCCAAAGCCGAACTGTACGCCATAGAGTCGGGTTACCATGGGGCCTGTATGATATGTTCTGATACCATCGTAATCAGATTTGAGATTGTCAAGGGCCTGCTCAGCCTGTTGCATTCGCTGGGGCGTCAGCCCGGCGTAGCCGTCGTCATCAGAAGCGGCCATTGCCGAGCATGCGAACAGCGCGAGAATCGCCATGGATAGCAGAATCCGTCTCATGAGTCCTCCTGAAGGGTATATCAAGCTTCTCTTTTATTCGTAGTAATCGTGAACCTGCACAACGTTGGATTACCTCTCGTAGACAAGATAGGGAAATGTTGAATTAAGTCAACCAGTTGATTGGTCTGAAAACTAAAAGTCAAACCCGTTGTTATTTCAATCTGACAATTTACACAACTTAGTTTACACTACCATTGCCCAATTGCTCGAATGCTGCCACGGTTTGGCGCCAAAAGCAGATAACTCCGGTGTGGGATAGGTGGGCTTCCACTACGGGCTTGTTGACAAACCCAAGATTGGTTGTGTCGGGTCTTGATCGCGCCGTAGGCGTGGTTGTGACCCGACACATAGTAAAATGCGGGACTGGAGCGGCAGGTCACACGAATCACGCGGGACGCGTGATCCGCACGACCCACCGCAACGAGCAGGCACACTTCTTCAACACTCCCCCCTCGGCTTGTTTTTGTCCCATCTGAGTCCGGCTACATTACCACACAAGAAAAGCCCGACGGGGCGAACCCGCCGGGCTGGTGTGTTCGGTTCAGACGCTGTCTAACGAGCGGCGCCCGTTCTACAGCTTGACGGCACTGCCAGTGATCCGGCATGGGCAGACCAGCGACGCATAGTCTCCACACCGGGTTTGCTCGGCGTTCCTCCTCTCAAGCAGTCCAGACAGTCGCAACGGCAGGGTGGCGGACCACCGACGAACATGTAGTCAACCACCCAGACGAGATCGCTAATATCGATCACGCCGTCGCAATTGACATCAGCATCCTCAAAGCAACATGGCGGCGGGCCACCGGTGAACATGTAGTCAACCAGGAAGACCAGGTCGGAAATATCCATACCCGGTGTCCCGTCGCAGTTGATGTCACCACGCGGCCTGTCGGGAGGACTACAGCACGGCCTGGGGATATGCCGCTTGCGCGTATGTCCGATTACTTGGCCGTTGTTATCCAGGATAGGTACAATGCGCGGATCGTTGTACGGCCGATCAAACGGCGGCGTGAAGGCATCACCATCCATCGGGTCCCAGCCCTCAGCACACGACAGATGCATCTGCGCCGGAGCACCGTGCAGAACATCCATCGGGAAAGGAAGTCCCGTGGTGATAACAAAGTACACGTCGAAGAAGCTCTCGGCCTGGTGATCGTCGCACCAGTTGCACATCTGGATATAACCACCGGATGGCTGAGTGGGATCGAGCTGAATCTCGAACGGACCCAGCAATACCGGGTCATCGCCTGAGCCGCCGAACTCCAGGATAGTGGTGTTCATGCGGTAGGTGCCCGGCGCAACTTCAAACGGCGCCGAACGCTGGACGATCATGTCCTGACCGGTAGCGTACAGGGTTGTCAAGAGAACGATTCCCGAAGGATCGTACAACTCGATTTCGAAGTCATGGACCGGGATAGTATCGATACCGCCGTTCCAACCAGTCGAACAAGGCTCGCACGGGTTCGGATCGCACGGTATACCGTCGCCCTGATACTCATCGTTGGGACCGATGCATCGGGCCTCGGTGGTCATGTGGCAAGTATGCTCGATGGTGTCACAACATGCACCCAGCGAATCGACATCGATACTGTGACGCTTCATTGTATAACCAAGCGTGTCACCGGTGGCTTCATCGATGATCGGCACCTTCCTCGGGTCAATATAGCGATGACCATAAGGAGGCGCGAACTCTCCACCTGGGAACGGATTCCACTGATCGTCGCAGTCTAAGCCCATCTGAGCGTTTCCGGTGTACATCGCCGAGGGTCCGGTGACTCGATAATCGAAATCGAAGAAGCTCTCGGCCCAATTGTCGTTGCAGGAATCGCACATCCGGATGAAACCGGTATCGGGCGAGTTCGGATCAAGGTCGATCGTAAAGGCTCCACCCACCAGTGCGCTGGTACCGGCACCGGTCAGACTGAGCACCTTGGTATCGAGCTTCCAGATACCCGATCCGGGAACTTCCTCGTGCAGGTTGTAGCGCATGACAACCATGTTGGCGCCAAAGGCCGTTACCGTACCCAGTGAAACCGACGGGTCGACAAGATCGAAGAGTTCCACCTCGAAGGCCGAGAACAGAATGGTATCCATGCCCGGTATCCAGTCGGTGCAGATGCACGGATTGGGCGAGCACGGGACACCATCGCCCATGTATGCCTCATTGGGACCGAAGCAACGTACCGCTGAAGTCATGCGGCAAGCACCGGTAGCATAGTCGCAACAGGCACCCAGAGGTTCATCGTCCACATTGTGCTGTTTCCAAACATAACCGATGACTTCACCGTTCTCGTCGATGATCGGAACCTTGCGTGGATCGTTGTAGGAGTTGCCGTTGGGCGGATTGAACTCTCCACCCTCGAACGGGTCCCACTGATCTTCACACGGCAGGATCATCTGGGCGTTGCCGCGCCAACGGTTGCTCGGCCACGGTAGCGACGTCAGTATCTCATAGTTGAGATCGAAGAAACTCTCCGCCCAGTTGTCGTTGCAGGAATCGCACATCTGGATATAGCCGCCCGACTGCAACGTCGGGTCGAGACCGACCGTGAAGGGACCACCGGTCAGCGCACTGGTACCGTTTCCACCGAACTGCAGAATGTCGGTATCCATCCGCCAGATGCCCGGCGCCACCTCGTAGGGTGTACCCCGTTGGACGACCATCTGCACGCCGAAGGCGTAGAGGGCGCTGACCGGATTGAGCGTATCCGATCCATCGTAGTACAAGACCTCAAACGATGAGAACAAAATAGTGTCAATCCCCGGTGTCCATTGTGTGCACACGCAGGGGTTGGGATGACAAGGCACGTTGTCACCCTGGTACTCATCGGCGGGACCGACGCATTGGATGGACGAAGTAATGCGACAGGTATGTTCCACTGTGTCGCAGCATGCGCCCAAAGGCTCGCGGGCAATCTTGTGCCGTTTCCAAGTATAGCCGACCAGATTGCCGTCAGCGTCATAGACCGGCACCTTGCGCGGGTCAACATAGCGGTGACCATACGGCGGAGTGAATTCGCCACCCGGAGGGAATGGATTCCACTGAGCTTCGCACGGCAATTTCATCTCGGCCAGTCCGTGATACCTATGTTGCGGAGGCGGCAACGAGGTGTTAAGGCGGTAGTGAATACTGAACTCACTCCGCGCCCAGTAATTATCGCAGGAGTCGCACATCTCGATCAGACCACCGGAGTACTGGCCGGGGTCCAAGTCGATGGAGAACGGTCCGCCGATTGCCGGATTGGCCGATGTACCTGCTCCGGAGAACTGAAGCACCTTGGTGTTCATTCGCCAGATACCGGGCGCCGTTTCAAAGGGCGCAAACCGCTGGACTATCATCTGGGCGCCGAACGCGGTCAGCGTATCGGGTGGCGCCGCCGAGTCGATAGGATCGTACAACTCAACCTCGAAAGCTGAAAACAATATAGTATCGATACCCGGTGTCCATGTCACGCACTGCGGACACGGGTTCGGCACACAACTGGTAAGTTCAGGATTAGGCTCTTCGTTGGGACCGTCGCAATCAGCCAAAGATGTCAAACGACAAGCACCGGTAACCATGTCGCAGCAGGCGTAACGCATGCTGTCGCACGGATGCGGGACAGTCGGTTGGTGCTGGGCGTGGCAGAGCCAACCCCGATGAACGGTTGAGACAGCCTCCACCAGCTTGAGCGGTGGCTGAGTCGGCACCGGGAAGTAGGCGTTGGTCGGGGGCAGACTGGTGATGCTGGCCTGCAAATGTAAAGCCGAATCGCCGGTGTTGAGCAAAAGACCGTAATCCGGCACTTCGACTTCGAGGTAGACATCGAAGAAGCTCTCGCCCGACACAAACCCACCATAGCCGTCGGTCACGACACTGGCGATATACCCTGTCGAAGCCTTGTCGGCGCGCTCACGAACTATGACCGTGCCCCAGACAGGATCGACAGCCGACAATTCGAACGCCACGATTTCGGTCTGGATAGTATCGCCGTTTTGATACGGACGCGGCTCGACCCAAACCTCGGACGTCGGAGTAAGCAACGAGGTCAGGTTCAACGGTACGCCGTAGAAACAAGTAGTGTCATCGGGATCGAGCGTGATAGTACCGCCACCTTCGGAGTCGAAGCAGTCTTTCTTCGGAATGACCGGACACGGGTTGGGCACACAACTGGTACCGTCGCCCTGCCATTCATCGTCGGGACCGATGCAGCGTTCTTCGATGGTTATCCAACAAGCGCCGGTCACGGTGTCACAGCATGCACCCAGACTGTCGGGCGGCTGCACCCAGTGTACCGGCCGTACCCATCCGATGATAACTGCCGAGTCCAGTACATTGACAACGGGATGCCAGTTGGGATCGGCATATTCCGTGTTGAATGGCGGAATAGCCTCGATACCGTTTTGTGCCTCCATGTGAGGAGGTGTAGCCGGCCCCGGTTCAATCGCAACACCAATCTCCGGGAAATTCACTTGGTAGTAAACATCGAAAAAACTCTCGGCCGGGAAGAACTCATCCGGTGAATTGGGATACACCCAGCCATAGGAAGCTTGTGGGGACAGCGTGAGAATAGCCTCACCAAACAACTGGCTGCGACCGGTTAGGTCCATCTCAAGCAGTTGCGTGAATAACTCTCCCTCGCCAAAGCTCTCCCATGAGAGAGTGCTGGTGCCGCCCAGATGAATCGTTTCATCGGGCTCCTGACCTGGAATGGGCGGTGTGGGTCCAACCACGATTCCCATCCAGCCGCCGGTCGGAATGGTACCCTGCCCGGTCTCCGGGTCCCGAACACGGTGTTTATGCCAGACCCAATAGAGAGTATCGCCGGTGTTCGGATCGACAACCGGCCTCTTTCGCGGGTCCTGATAGACGCGACCGTGCGGCGGGATTTGCCATATCTCATCCTCCATGCGCGCATTCCCTCTGGGCGGCTCCTGCGCTCCGCAACAGAGTTCCACACCGATATTGAACTCGAAGCCGGTGCCGAACAGGGTTAAAATAGTGTAATAGAAACCCTGATAGTGCGCCCAGGATCGATTCGAGCCCGCCGTGCCATCGTCGGAAATGATAGCGAGCGTGTCGAGAGCCGGGTCGCCCGTATTCTGGACACCTATATGGAAGTCCTGGCCACAGAATATCAGGTTGAAGGCTGAGAAATCAACGACCGCATATCCGAAGGTTGCCGGTAAACTTGCTGACGGCACAGTGACTGAGGCCAGCGCCGCACCGGGCAAGCCTGCTCCGTCATCGGCATACACGGTAACCGTCATGTCGGGCGAGCCGACGGTCACATCGCCGTAGACCAGAACCTTCGCAGTTTTCAGCGTACAGCAGGCGCCGGCCAAGGGCGTGATTCGTTCACCCCACTCCGGGATTTCCCACGAGTTGGGTAAACCCCAGAAATATGAGGCAGCCTGAGCTGTCTCATAGTACGGGCAGGTGTCCGGCGGCGGGATGATATCCCAGCAGTAGGGTCCGTTCCAAGCCGGGGAACCGACGCCAGACCATAACCAGGCTCCTGACGGCGGGAAGAAAGCGGAGTCGATACACAAGGTCTTTCCGATCTCTGACGGATCGACCTGTGTGGCGATGGTGGCTGCGATGTCATCCCATCCCGGTGGGAGGCCGGTACTGGTCATCGCGGCTGCCCCGATTCCTATGGTGTCAGCGTCGCTGCCGTTGACGCTGAACTCGTTGTAACTACAGACAAGGTTAAACAACGCACAAAAGTCCGGATTGAGCGTTGTGGTCGGTGTAGTCCAGAGAGCGCCGTCCGGTGAGTGCATCCGAAAACCGTTGCTTACGCCGGCGACATTACCTCCGCTGGTGTTATTCATCCAGATTTCGATATCAACCGGTTGACCGGCATATATACCGCCCCCCCCGGCGCCGGCGCCGGATAACTGCACATAGACGCCACTTTGACGACCCTTGACGGCACCCTGCGGCTCGACGGCATTGTCCGGAAGAGGCTCCAGTCGGACATCCGGTACCGGCTGCATCGATTGCAATTCGGCTTGCCGGTTCTGAAGATCGTAGCCCAACTGCCCCTTATAGGAGCCGCCGGTCGCGCTGGACTTTAACGGGTCCGGTTGCGAACCATGGGTGATTATATAATACACGTCGAAGAAGCTCTCGGCCGGGAAATCTATCCCGGGCGTGAGCTGAGTAATCTGCCCCGTGGACACGATGCTGCGGTCCAGCGTGACAAACACCGAGTCGCCGCTGACTGCACTCCAGCCGCGCATCAGCAGAGTATCCATGCGAGTGTTTATGGTCATAACACCGTCATCATCAAAGGGGTCCCCGCGCCATATCACGGCGTATCCAACCATAGGGATTGTCTCAGTCGGTCCTCCGATAGTGTCCGGGTAAACTTCGATCTGAGCCGAAGTTGTGATGACGTCATATCCCGATGGCGGGTAGGCTTGCGCAAGTTGCAGGCCGCCGCCAAGTATAAGGATTGACAGTATGATTAATAGTTTTGCACGTAACATCTATTCCTCCCGTTTTCAGGGATTCAGAGTTAGATAGTTTTGTGTTGATTATGCCCATTGCGGGCCAAACGCGCGGTAGTGATGTCCGGCCGAGTTGCCGGATCGCCGACCCGCTCGTTTGCTTTTCTGATGTTACGATACGGGAGGTCCGCGAAGATGCGGAACCACATACCATAAGGAGATGCAGTGAGCCGACTCAAACCGTATGCAAAGTCGTCGGGAACAGCGCGAGTGGATACTGCTATGACGCAGTAATCGGCGCTTGACATAACGAGCCAAAAGCAGAATCAACCAGTTGCCCAGTACGATTACCGACGACCAAACGACCAACCCGCCCAGGGAACCTAATCCGGCTATAATATCCGGCCCCACAAACTCGCCTGGCAATTGACTGACCCCACTGTGCCGAGCCAAAACAGAACCGGACGCAACCCACAAAGCCGCAACGCACAACGGGTGACATTTTAAGTGTGACTTGAAGTGATTGAGGGCGAAAGCGAAGCCGGCGAAGGCCACATTGAGGGCAACCAGCCGAATGAAAAACTGGACGGGAGATGCCGGCAAATTGCCCAAGTAGCCCGCAACTACGTAAGTTGAAGCCAGGATCAGACCCAGAACCGGCGCCTGCATGCGCGAAACATGACAGAGACGCCACAGAAGAGGAACCAAAGCGAAGAGAGAGAAGAACCATAGTTCGGGGTGAACGTGTGCAAAACACAGCATCACACCGGAACTTCCTGCCGACAGCAGATTCAGTCGCAGTTGACTACCGAGCGCCCGGTTCATCACAACCCTGCCCGTTTTGTAGCCGATTGGTGCAGCTACATCGTTCAGACTTTTTCGGTTCTCCAAGCGGATGATGAGGACTTAGTAATCTGCACTGTTGTGAATTCGACGATGGTCTGTTGATCTGAGCCCAAGACGGGGCATCACTCCTCACCCTATGCCGGAAGAAAGAGATGATGGTCGACGTTGTCAAGCTTTTAATTGGAGATAAATCCGATGTCCGGCCATGTCCGGAGAGTTGTGAGAGCTAAGGTCCCATTTCATTCCCGGCATCGCACGGTCTGGCGCGCTGACAAGCCCGGGAAACAGGACCACTCACACATAGAATAATGGAGCGATTCATCCAAAAAAGAGCTTGACAAGCCCTGCCCCAGGTGGTTCTTTGCTCATGAGGTTGGGGGCGACCTTCAACATTGAGTATTACCACCACAGCCCAACCCCGGGACGATAGGCTTACTTCTCAGTTACCTCGTCGGGAAACTGTAGGAACAATTTGTCTGTCTGCAAAATGGCGGACCATCAGGCTACTTGACGGCATCGGCGGGATTGGCCGTCTGCCTCAGAGTACCTCTGGGCGCCGGGAAGAGATACACGCCATGAGGCCGGTTGCCACCAAAACCAACCTTCGCGGTAACTGTCTTTGCGCCGCCAGTTCGGCGTTGATGTTGTATATCGCTCACAATCATCCCGAATTCTGGTATCTCTCGCTAATTGCATTTGTGCCGTTTCTGTGGCGGCTTCTTCAGGTTGGCCTCTGGGACGCCGTATGCCTGGCTTCCACACTCGCGTCACTTTTTGTACTGGCCACCAATGCCTTCGCACTGTTAGACGCTTTCGGTTCCGTTTGTTTTGAGTTGGTCACGTACAACATCGCTTTTGTAGCCTTTGCGCTTGGAATAAACCGCGCCAAGACAAAACTGGGCTTCGATCCATTGATGATCGCTCTGCTCTGGTTCCCCATTGAGTATGTCCTGATTATCTATGCCGATGTCGGTAGCGTGTTTTCGGTACCGGATGCTGGCTTGGGAGCAGCCGTCAGCTTTTGCACATTGTTCGGCTTTGCTTTGGGGTCATTTGTTGTGGTCCTGGTCAATGCCCTGATCCTCTGGCTGGCCGAGTGTATCGCACGGAAGGCGAGCGCGGATTGCAGAGCTTCATCAAGAGAGACTCAGACTTTTTACGTTCAAACCAATTTCGTCACGCTGCATTGCAATCTCTATTATCTTCTGGGTCCCCGCGCCCCTCCTGTTGTCATCACGTGGCTTGAGAGATCACTGGGAAGGCTGGCGCCAACGGTCGGGCTTCAGTCTTCACACCTGTAAATCTGACTAGCTAAAGGACAATGAAATGAAGAGATTAGGAATCTGCTTTATAGCACTAGCGCTAATGGTGGGTGCCTTTGGCCAACTGGCTCAGGCCGCCTATCAGGAGCAAGATTGGCGCCATAATGGTACCGGGAGAACCGCGAACAACTTAGAGAAATTCCTTGATGGTGATTATCTGGTTTCGAGGTGGTACCAGGGCGGTGGACAGCGCTTTTCAAACTTCGACTATATCTATGACGCCACCACGGGTGTCACGACTCTCAAATGGTCGGGCGGAACGGTTCCCGACTCCACCTCCACCTGGGCATGTTTCTCAACCAACCAGAATAGTATCAAACATAAGTACATTCCTAGGTGGACCTTTGAGGACACAACGATTGGACACGCGGGCCCGGGCCTCTCAGGTGAATTCGCCGAAGTTTCCCCCGGTACTTTTAGGTGGGCTCTTACCAACGACGCTGTGGACGGTTACGATGTCACTCTGGCCGAGTTTTCCGTGGCAATCGTGCCAGACCCTCTTAGTTTTGCTGACTTGCGATACGATGAGATGGCTGGCTTGGAATGGCTCCCCGGTTACCCCACGCACCTCGGTCTTTCCATGGGCGATTCCCTGGTTTTTGATGTGCCCGGTGTCCCAGAGGGAGGCGCCGTTGTTTGTCGTGCGGAGGTATATTACGACTTCGACCCAAGCGAAGTAGTCTACTACTCGGCTCAGATCCACATCAGCCCCGTCCCCACCCTCACCGAATGGGGAATGATCATCTTCTGCGTTCTGTTGTTCGGCTGGATGGCCTGGATGGTGGTGCGTCGGAAAAGGAGTGTGACAGTAGGTATCTAACGAGATAAAGATGTCGAAACCACAGAGGTCTCGACCTACTAGAGAAAAGGACTGACTCAGGCGGTGGGAGTTAAGCTCCTACCGCCGTCACCGATTCAATGATTGACAAGGCGGAAGAAATGTTATGAGAACTTTCAAGACGTGTTTAGGGAGTTGGGTGTGGCCCTTCGTTCTGGCGGCGGTGATCCTCCAGCCGGCCCACGCCATAGCGTCGATAGATGACTGCCGATGCGCCGGTTGGGGGCCGGTACATGATATGATTGAGCCGATAACCGGTGAGATCACAATACAGATGAGCGTTCTGGAGACAATCGGTTCACACCTTGGACGGGTCGGCAACGTACAATCCCAGGTACTCTATGGTGTGTCGGCTGACTACGGAAGTATGAGTATTATGTACGACGATGCAAACCCGGCCCCATCTTGCACCCTGCTCTCGTTAAACCCCGTAGGTCAAATGGGAAGCCTCTACCCGGCCATCCACACCGTGCACCTCAACTGGGTGATGACGCTCGGGTCGCTGCGGGGACTAACGTTGCGCAGCGCCTCGACGGTCACCATGGTCAGTGAAGTACTTGACCAATGGCCAGCTGACAATATGACGTACACGGCCGTCACCGACGTCTATTTCGTTAATGTCGACGACCCCACGGACACCGTTCTGATGTTTCCGATGGCCGGCACCGTGGGCACTATCTCGCATACTCAGACTACCATCCCCACCCTCAACGAATGGGGAATGATAATCTTCTGCGTTCTGTTGTTCGGCTGGATGGCCTGGATGGTAGTGCGTCGGAAAAGGAGTGTGACGGTAGGTATCTAACGAGATATAGATGTCGAAACCACAGAGGTTTCGACCTACAAGAGAAAAGGACTGACTCAGGCGGTGGGAGTTAAGCTCCTACCGCCGTTTATTTGAGGTGCGGTCCGGTGCCGGTTTAGCTTTCTTGAAGTAGCGGTCGTACCAAACAAAGTAGAAGTAAAGACCCGCCCAAATCAGCACCGGGACCGCCTGAGCACTGAGCCGCAGCATCGTCAGGTTGGTGTAGAAAAGCGCCTTCCGCCAAAACACCGGATAGAGCGACTGTCCAGCGACTGTATTCATGTGCTGACCGTAGTAGTTGAACACGTACACTACCAAATGAACAACCTGCACCCCAAAGATGACAGCGTAGCCAATCCCGAGGATCTTCAGGCGCAGCCGGGGCTTCACGTTCGGTACGGCCATAATCAGCGCCAGTAGGAAAACCGTACCGAAGGAAATAATCCGGTAGCTCATAACATGCGGTTTGCCGTCGGGCGTCGGCTGATAGCGCAGTCTGATGTTCTTTCCGCTACTGTCCATCCCCGTGGTCAAGTCGTGACTGTCCAGCAGCAGCACCACCTTTTCGGCAACGAATGTCAGGACGGTGGTCACGGCCGGAGTTGTCACCACCCACAGGCCAAAGGCAAGGACGAAGAAAATCAGAAACCGAAGTAAGAACAGCAGTCTAATGTTAAGCGGTTTCTTTTTCCGCCGCCCAGCGCGACCAGAAGTGCCAGACGAAGATCGCCCAGAGGATGATGATCGGCTGCCAGACATACACATGGACCTCATTGAAAATGTTGGGATAGGAGCGACCCAGGTAAAACAAGCTGATCACCCTGCCCAGATTGAGCACGAAAACGGCCGCCACCCCCACCGGGATACCCCAGGCCTTGGCTTTGAGACGGGAAGGATAGGCGATGATGCCTGAGACCAATATCGCGGTGGCGTAGATGCCATTGCAGCCATCGACTACATTGATGCTATAGTCGGAGGTCATCAGACTGTTGCCCATCACTCTGGCCCCTGCCCCGAAGATATTCATCACCAGGCTTGAGGCTGCAGTGACCAATCCGGTGAACGGCACGACAACGGCCATCTGGACCGCTTCGAAGTTGAAGGCAACGACAAACAAAAGCAGCACGCCTCCGAAGGCCAGGTAAAGACGTAACAATGTTTTGATCAGCGCTCTCTTATCGCCGGTCTGCTTCTTGGTCCGCCCCTCACTCTTTGATTTCCGACGTCCCAATATCTTCTTTCCTTTGATTTAGACAGCCCCATAATACACTCAAATCCTGCCGCCGTCAAGGGGGTGCCTGTTCCTTGAGCGGAATGCTTCATGCCGACCGGGCCGCTACTTTCGTGAGGCGATATGACGAGCTAACGCTTTATCCAACTGACGAAAGACTCTCATCTTGTGCACTAACGAGGCAAGCCCCCGCGGGCTTTGAACCATTCTTCCCTTCAGGAAATCTCCTTTATACAAAACGGCAGGCCGCGGAGAGTATCCTCTGGCCTGCCGTGTGAAATCGGTCGAACCAACAAATCTGAGACGATGACCTATTTCTTTTTAGCCTCGAGGATTTTGTTCCACTCGGCAATGCGATCCGAGACCTTCTCAAACAGCGGACCGGTGTCACCCGTCACAACCATCTTCTCGATCTTGTCACCCTTGGCGATAGCGTTCACGACTTTCTGGTCATCGGCCGAAACTACTGCGCCAAAAACAGTGTGCTTACCATTCAAGTGAGGCGTCGGCACATGAGTGATGAAGAACTGGCTGCCGTTGGTGCCCGGACCGGCATTGGCCATCGAGAGAATGCCCGGACGGTCGTGCTTCAACTCAGGCTTGCACTCATCTTCGAATTTGTAGCCAGGTCCACCGGTACCCGTACCCAGCGGACAGCCGCCCTGGATCATGAAACTGGCAATCACCCGATGGAAATTCAGTCCATCGTAGTAGCCGTGCTGAACGAGGTTTACAAAACTGGCCACTGTGACCGGAGTTTCGTCGGCAAACAAATTCAGATGAATGTCGCCCTTGTTTGTGGTTATGGTTAGCTGCAACTTGTCAGGTGCCTCCTTTTTGGGTTTTTCCTTCTCGGCCGTACATCCAGTCGCCGTCATCCCGACCACCAAGGCGCAGCACATCATGATGCTGACGACAATGTTGAGGGTCGTTTTTGATCTTTCTTTCAAGTCCACTTCGTTTTCTCCTATCACTACTCGTTTATGATGTAATTTGCGTTCTTTGGTCGTCTTGGGGTCTCTGCCGGTTGGCTCAGGCGACCAAAACAGTTGTCCAACACGTCTCTCAAGCGGACTAAAGAACAGAACTGACGCCGGTTTGTCAAGGCGAAAGGGCGGCGGCTGCCCGCCACGCAAGAAGTGCTGAATAGGACCCTATTGAGCCATTGGTTTCGACGGCGAGGCATGGTTAGTCCCTTCTAAAATAAATGAAGTTGTACTTTCTTCGTGTCCTACTGCCATCCCTTGGCAGCCCAGCAACATTGATTGCCCCAGTTTCTTACAACTCGTGATCCCAGCAACCTGTTAGATTTAGACATTGGGTGTGGCGCGCACTAATGATCGCCGGCTTAGAATGATGGCCGCATTCGTTTCTATTGTTGGCCGCCGGAGCTATTGTTGTCGGCCATAGTTCGGCAATTCCCGGACTGAGATGAACAGCGGAACTCAGCCAAGCTTCACCTTAGTGGTGATATGCAACGCTACTATCGGAGAGTGATGGACTTCCAGACAATTATAATACTAAACTTTACTGAAGGAGTGCAAGAAATGAAAACAGTATTGTTGGCTGTGGTGCTCTGTGGCCTGGTTGTCGCCTCATGCTGCGGTCCCTGGTGCAAGCCCCCCACTCGATGCAACTTCGAAGACTGCCTCGGGCTTGACCCCATGGAAGCTCGCGCAGAACAAGCTAACGGAAGTTGGAGAATCGTCGCCGGGGGAAGCATCATGCTGGACTTCGGCGACAAGCAGGACGAAGCCGAACGAGCGATAGAGATCATCCGCCACTATAAACTCGACGAACAGTGCTTTGTGGGTAGGCCCAATCCGCCGATGAGATACTGGAAAGTGAAAGGCGAGGCGCCGTCGGGGGCAATGCCGGGCGAGGATTGCATAAGTTTCAACCCGGATAACATTGCTGTTGAGAATGGGAGCGGTGACTGGAAAATCGTCGCGGACGGTCACATCATCCTCAATTTCGGCGATCAGGAGCACGAGGCTCGCACATCGCTTAAGATCATCAAGTGTTACGGCTTCACCAGTACCTGCTATGTCGGCAGGCCGGATGCTTCGATGGTCTATTTCCGCAAGTAACGGACCGAACCGGTCGAGAGGTTTCAAGGAGCGGCCGGTTCCCCAAGAACGCTGTCAATGCCTGCCCCAGCCGTCCGACTTGGCCGCTAAGCGATACGACAAGCGCGTATTAAGGACTTTACTTTTCACAGTTTACGACATACATTCGCCACGCACTCAGCACCGGCGGGTGCTTGATTTGTTTGCGTGCCGGAGTGGTGAGATTGGTAGACGCACGGGACTCAAAATCAAAAAACGTAAGAAACGCAAGTGATTGGCAATCAGCGTATTCCCCGCCGTACCACTTGCTTAGCGCATCGCATTGCAAGTATCACTTTGTATTGAATTGGACCGTTTTGGACTGACTATGGTCACAATATGGTCACAAACGATAATGAAAGTGCGGATACTCTAACACATGAGCGGCCCCGACTACTTTGCTCGACTAGAGTGGGATCACAAGCCAAAATCAATCAGCCAGCACACGCATGCAACTGATCAAATCGCTTACTCCAACAGTTGCTATGCCTGACATGACATCAGACATGGCATAGGGAATAACCAACTCTTCATTGTGGATGATAGCGCCGCAAGTATAAACGACATTGGGGACATATCCCTCGCGCTCTTCCTCACGCGGTGCAAGTAAAGGCTCTTCCAGGCGCGCGATGATTTTTGCAGGGTTGTCCAGATCAAGCAGCATGGCGCCAATAGAATACTCACGCATGGGACCGACACCGTGGGTGAGCACGATCCACCCTTCATCGGTCTCCAGGGGCGAGCCGCAGTTGCCGATCTGAATGAACTCCCAGGGGAGAGTTGGTTCCTGTATGATTTTGGATTCCTGCCAGAAGTGGATATTGTCGGAAAACATGATGTGATTATTTTCTCCGTCCTGACGCGAGAGCATGACATAGCGATCACCAATCTTACGTGGGAAAAGAGCCATGCCCTTGTTCCGTACCGCCCTGCCGTTGAGGGTCAAGACGTTAAATCTGACAAAGTCCTTTGTTTCAATCAACTGCGGGAGAATATCAAAGCCGTTATAGGCCGTATAAGTCGCATAATAGGTAACTTCACTGTTGTCATCGATGAACTGCACGAATCGGGCATCTTCAATGCCTCTGCTTTCGTTCCTCGAAACCGGAAAGATAACCCGTTCGGAAACCCGGTGATCGGGCTGGAAACTCATCTCATAATTGGAATCTGCCAGCCAGTGCATGAGCTCAAAGGCCTCGTTTTGGCGTACTTCAGAGAAGACTGGTTGCGAGGATAGCGCTCCAATTCTCTCCTTCAATTCATCGTAGGCGAATTGTTCCGGCAAGCGATCAAGTAGATATGCCGTTATCTCATTGCAGGCATCCATCTCTCTGAGCTTTAATTGGAAAAGATGCCGGTCGTAAACAGAGTCTACATGTAGATCCGGCGTTTCGACGTACTCGCTGATAGGGTCAAAGAGAATCGTATTATGCTGGTCTAAACAACCGCTGCGAAATACAATAGAAGAAACATGACCTTCGCCGGTTGCCCGTAGACTCATGATGAAGCGCATACTGCCATCGTCAAGTTGGCTCTGATCAGGATGGGGAACGATTGAGGGGTTAAACAGGGCAGCCGACTCTATAGAGTACTCCATAGTAAAATAGGCTCCGATAAGAGCCTTCTTGGTCTCGCTGAGTACGGTATTTTTGGGCGCATAGTCGGATACCGCATTCGAGTGAAGCTCGAAGACCCGCCTGATGTCTCTGTGTCTTTCAGAAAAACCCAACATTACTTGTTCAAGCAGAGTTTTGGCCATTGCCTCAGACAGGTTCAATATACGTTTTATGATCTTCGATACACGGTGTGGATTGTCGGGCATATGAAGCCGGGCAATGACGCGAGAGTGGTCGCCCTGGATCTTCTTCTTTTTGCGTTTGATCTTTAGCATAGTACTTTATCGGTCGTCGCGAGCGGTTCTATGACAAGTTTACCGGTGTAGGAGTGTCCGTCTGCCAGTATTACAGTGCTGACCTGGAACTTGAAAGACATAACCGTACTAGTTCATCGATTACTGCCGTACCAACACACATCACGGAATCAGCCCCTCCCCAATATATCTTCACGGTGCCATCCTCTTCGGGAACAGCGCCACACGTAAATACAACATTGGGTACGTAGCCGGTCACCTCCCATGGTTCTTCGGGCTGCAATATCCAATTGTCGGAAACGCCGATGATCTTCGCTGGATCGTTAAGGTCGTGCAGGGCGACGCCAAGACGGTACACCGCACCAGCCATAGTCTGAAATACTCCGTGGTATATATGCAGCCAACCCTTATCGGTCTTGAATGGGGGTGCACCTGGCCCGATTTTCATTTCATCCCAGTGATAAGGAACCGGCTTCATGATCACCCGTGAATCGCCCCAGTGAATCAGGTCGGGGGAATAGGAAATCCAGATAGACCACGGTGAAATCTCAGAATGCGGCCGATCAAGACGCACATAGCGGCCACCGAACTTTTCGGGGAAAATGACGACGTTGCGAAGGTCGGCCTGAGTTATGAGAGCAACTCGTTCAACTTGTTCAAAATCCCTGGTGCACGCAAGAGCAATCCGGACGCCATGACGTGAATACGCGCTGTAGGTAAGAAGGTAGTCGTCCTGGACGGGGCAAATCCTAAGGTCCTCGACTCCGAACTCTTCATATTCCGTAAATGTGTCGTCCGTTGCAGGTGTGAGAAAAGGTTTGGGATGAACCGTGAAGGAGAACCCATCCTCGCTGTCAGCTCTTCCGATGATGGAGCGTCCGTTGTACCTGTGCGATCTGAAAAGCATAATGTAGCGGTCGTTATGTTTGACGATGCCAGCGTTGTGCACCGTGGCTACCGGGTAAGGAACATCGTCTTTTGTGAGAATCGGGTTCCTATCGTAACGCTTTACAATGGAATCTTGATTAGTCATGGTCAGTGCCGGTGTTCCTCTCTTATCCTCTTTTCGAGAATTGTCTCATAGACCTGAATGTACTTTTCAACCATGTGGTTGGTTGTAAAATACTGTTCAACATGGCGACGGCAGTATCCCCGATCGACATCTCTTATATGTGCAACAGCGTCTATTGCTTCAGTCACTGTATTCACGAGAAAACCGTTCTTGCCGTTTTCTATAAGTTCGGGCATGCTTCCTTTGTTAAAAGCGATCACCGGAGTACCGCAAGCCATGGCTTCTATAACAGACAGGCCAAAAGGCTCATTGAAATTGATGGGATGCAGAAGCGCAGTCGCCTTACCAAGAAGTTGATTGCGGTCGATCGGCCCGACGCTACCGGCAAAAACAACATTGTTATCGTTCAGGCGCGGTTCGATGTACTGATGATAATAGGTGTCATCCTGGATTATTCCCGCCAATACTAGCTTTTTGTTGCAGGCTCCGGCAATTTCAAGGGCTTCCCTCGCGCCCTTGTCATGATGAATGCGCCCGAAAAAAAGCAGATAGTCGTCCGGCTCAGGCTGAAAATCAAACTGATTCACATCTATACCGTGGTGTATAGTTTTGATATAACCAAGCTCTGGCGACCGATCGGCGTCGCTGATGGAAACATAGAACACTTTGCCATCATATTTCTTGTAGACTGGTAAAATATCGATTGATGAAAAACCGTGAATGGTGCTAACGACCGGAGTGCTGACAAGGCCACTATAGGTCAAGGGTAGAAAGTCGAAATTGTTATGGATGATGTCGAATTCATCGGCGCGCTCGAAGAGTTCGGAAATATGAAGGCATTCCCATACTTTTGGCACAATGGTCTGATCCTCTTCATAGCCTCGCTCGCAAACGGCGTGCAGCTTGCCAGATGTTACAGAATCACCAGTTGCGAAAAGAGTAACATCGTGACCGCGCGATACCAACCCTTCGGTCAAAAGGGAGACGACACTCTCCCACGGACCGTAGTGCCTTGGTGGTGTTCGCCATGCAATCGGAGAGAGCATAGCAATTTGCATAGTCATTCCCTTGTGCTAACTGGTTGATTACGTATCGATGGTTGTCTTAAAATCTGATCGGCATAGAGCTTCTGCATAGTCATAAGAGAAAGCAACCAAGCCAAAGTCGACTCAGCACCTTCATTTTGATTGATTCCGTCAGCCATCAATCCATCCCGACAGCCGCCAGTTTTTGGGTCATAGAGAGGCGTGTTTAGGTCGTTGTGTCCAAGAAACCAATTAAAACACAAGACTGCATTGTCAAACCATGTTTTGTCCCCCGTGATATTGTATGCTTCGATACAAGCTCCTATCATGGCATTGGCCTCGATTGGCTGCTGATCGAATCTGGCTTTGGTGCCACCTTTCTCATACCACCCACTATTGCCGATGGGTACAAAATGGTCGTCCTCAGTCTGAATTGTGAGTAGCCACTTGAGCGATCTCAGCCCCATATCGGCCATGTCACTACGTTGCAGCCATTGACCGGACAGGAGCAAGGCATGTGACAGTTTTCCGTTGGCATAGTTTAGAGCATTCTCTAACCACGGCCAGTTTTCCGTGGCGTTGCTATTGAATTGATCAAATAGTCTGTTGGCAATGACCTCTCGTACTTTTCGCACTTCACTGTCGCCTGAGAATTTCTGCAGGTAGGCGTGGATGCCCACCAAAGCGAATGCGATAGCTCGGGGCGATTTAAAGTGTTCTACTTCCTTAATGGCTTTGCTGAAGAGCGTCATACTCATAGTCTTCTGTCCCGGATTGCCAAGAAAAGCAACGGACTCCCCCAGACCCCAGAGCGCTCGGCCGTGAGCATCCTCGGAACCCACGTCCTCAACCCATTGCCTTTCATAAGTCATGAAATTGCGAAACCTCCCGTTTTCATCATTGAAGGAATGCAGTAGAAAGCTGAGATACTGGCTGCAGAGCAAGTCGAAGCACTTACTGTTTGTATTCATATATTCCCGGCCCATCGCAGCTACCATGAGCGCCCTGGCATTATCATCAGTACAGTAGCCATGATCACGATCAGGAACGGTATGATTGGCATGTTGCAGAATGCCAGTATTATCGGTCAGGCTCTCCAGATGATCAAGTTTCATCTCAGGAAGTTGGAAATCTGTAATGGATTTGATGTTCTCAATATACAAATGGCGCGGGCGGGGATGTTGAGAGCGGTTGACCTGAGCTTCGCCGAACACTTCAAGATATCTTCGTGAAACCTCTTTCCACGTAGCTTCGCGACTGAAGACATAGGCCTTCTTGCGCATGTTATGCAAGTTCGTGTCGTTGTCAAGCAAATCGTTGATATTATCAGCTATGGCGTCAGGGTCTTTGAATGGAACGATTATTCCGCGCCCATCGGCCAGCATCTCGATCGCATACCAGTACGGAGTTGATATGACTGCTTTGCCGGTTCCCATAGCGTAAGCGAGTGTGCCTGATGTAATCTGGCATTCATCAAGATACGGAGTGACATATATGTCAGTCGCCCCAAGAAATTCACACAATTCCTTCAGTTCAACAAATCGATTGTGAAAGATGACATGATCGCCGAGACGAAGTTTGCGGACGAGCTGCTGAAGACTGATACGGTACTCTTCTCCATGCTCCCTAATGATATCCGGATGTGTCGCCCCGACAAGAATGTAGGTAGCATCCGGATGCTTTTTGATAACCGAAGGGAGTGCCTGCAGTACATTTTCAATTCCCTTATTAGGTGATAGAAGGCCAAATGTTAGAAGCACCTTCTTCCCATCCACGCCGAACTTATCTTTATAGAAATTAGGATCAATGAATGGCATGTCCGGAATGCCATGATGGATGAAGGCAATCTTCTCTTCCGGAACGCCATATATATCCTTTAGAAAATCGCAAGCCTTCTGACTCATCACGACCAGCCTGTCGGATAGGTCAGTCAGCTTGTCCATGACTTTACGATATTCCGGTGAGGGATATTTTAACACCGTATGTAACGTGGTCACGATTGGCATCCGAAGCTCTCCGAGAAGTTTCAAGAGATGGCTGCCGGCTGGTCCGCCGAAAATACCGTACTCATGCTGCACACAGACAATATCGGCTTGAGCAATATTGAGAAACTCCGAAGCCACACCATAATCGGCGAGTTTGTGTTGATTCACGACGAATTTCACTTTGTCCGGATAGGCATATCCCTCCTGCTTGTCATTCATGGCAACCGCCCAGCAATTAATATCGGGCGCTTCTGCTGATATGGCCTCAACCAGATCAGTAGTGAATGTCGCGATACCGCACAGGCGGGGCAAATAGTTGCCAATTACGGCAACGGAGCCGATTCCCTCATAATACCGAATAATAGATTCCATTATAGCTTCTCCATATTGCGATATTGCAGCTTGCGTCAGACAGTTACTTAATCATCATAACATATCTCGATCCGCTTAGTAAGGAGTTTTTCCGTTGAATGCTCCGTGAGGTCGATCGTAGGTATGGAATGTCCCCCACTTCGCTCCAGAGACCATGTGCAGTACGATCTTGTTAAGCAGCACTTGCTGGCGATTGGAAGACTCCGGCGCACACAAGGGCGTGTCTGCGACAGAGACGATGGAGTTCGTGCAGAAGATTCAGAGACTGCAAAGGCGAGAGTGACCGAGGCTCAAATACTCACTCCGCTTTCCTTGACGGTCAACGAAGCCCCGCCCATCATCTTACCGTGTAGTTGCTTGATTGCCCGTGACGCCTGGTTTTCAAAGGGCATTTCTACAAAACAGAAGCCATACGCATCATCATTGCGTGGCTTACTATCTAAACTGACTTTGTCAACTTTGCCGTACATTTCGAATGCCTTGCGAAGTTGCTGGTCTGAGGTTTTGGGTGACAAATTACCGACGTAAATATTCACATCATTCTCCTATCAGTTTTGTTGTATCAATCATCGCAATATAAGCCGGGTCGTATTCCTGCACCGAGATCAGCACCAGGTCAATCCACCGCCAGACAATAGCTGTTAGTGCCGCATTTGACCGAACTCAATCGTTGCTATTCCGAGTTTTTGATTCCCACGCGAACTGCTGTTTTCCGAAGCGCAGCTAAAGCACCGCCGAAGAAGCCGGGGATTACCGCAAGAATCATCCATGCTACTATTGACATGCTTGTTTCCTCTCCAAAAGGTGATAGGAAATTCGAGTACCGTCGTCGAATGGTGAAGGTAACCCGGTGTCGGTCTGGAACCTTCTATAACCAGGGTCCCCGAGGTTACCATTGGCCGGCAGCTTTGTTCCTTTATCCCCCTTGTATCTGCAACAGGTTTCCACTAAGCTCTCTGCCATGTAAGCCGGCGATAGCTTCCAAACCCTGTTTTTTGGACGACATTTCGACGAATCCCGGGGCTCGGGATTGGCCCTCAACCGTGTATGTGCTGATCGAGACATCTTCCACCTTGCCGAATGCCTCAAAGCATCCCAGGAGTTCTGAGCACAGGGTCTTAGGCGACAAGTTCCGGATATAAATGTTCATACCACACGTCTCCTTTCATTGGCATTGGCAGTTTACTCTTGAGTGGCACTATTCGGGGCTTGTCAAAAACACTGCAACTCTATCGACAAAACAGGTTTCGTCAAAGTCGGTTGACTCGAAACTGTCATACTTCGCACAAGTTATCGATAGGAGTCCGGTATAAACCGGACTCCTTCGATTCGGAACGACAGTTCTGTCTAGTTTCTCGAGGTCGAGTTGTCCCTGGCCGCATTCACCTTCAACAGGTTCCCGGCTAAATCCTTGCCATGCAGACCAGTGATCGCCTTCTGAGCATGGTCGTCTGAGGACATCTCAACGAAAGCGAATCCCCTCGATTTGCCGCTATCCTTGTCCATTACGATGTTCGTCGAATCCACTGTTCCGAATGTTTCGAATGACTCACGAAGCTGCGGCTCCGTGGTCTCATGTGCGAGGTTTCCTACGTAGATTTTCATTACAAACTCCTTTTGTGTCTGACTGTTCGCATTTGCAAATGCGCTTCAGACAAAATTCGTTTGGCGCGTAATAGCGCCATAGTTATCTTTTCAAAAGTTCGTCAAGGATTGAGGTGCCAGAACAAGGCTTGAAAAACGGTCAATTGGATAACACCAATTCTATTACGGTATACGCTGATAAACGCAAAACGCCTAAACAATTATGGCCTATGGCGATGTAGGTCACTTAGCGAAGCGTCAACCAGGGGGGAAGTGTCTCCGGTGGAGACACTTGGGGCAATGACAGCCAAGACAAGAACAAAACACAAAGGAGACTGGCTGATAGCCAGTTTCCCTCAAGAGTCAATCCCGTGAAATAGTTGCCACGGATCTCATTGGATTTAGTACACCTTGCGATAGTGGTTGCCGCCATCGCGATTGCCGGCCTGGTCGTTGCTACTTTCGGTGCGTGGTTTCGCTTCGTCGACAGTCAACGTGCGTCCGTTAAGCTCATGGCCTTTGAGACCGACCACGGCAGCCTTGGCCTCGTCTCTACCAGTCATCTCGACAAAAGCAAACCCTTTCGGTTTACCGCTGTCACGATCAGTAATCATCCTGACAGATGAGACTTCTCCATAACCCTCGAAAGCCTGGCGTAATTGAGTTTCTGTCGTATCAAACGACATGTTTCCGATGTAGATGTTCATTCTACACTCCATTTTTGCTCATTCCGAAGATCCAAGTTCCAAAAAAGACAGACACTTCAGAACAAGTGACATATTGCGCAGGATTGCGCAATCAACTCGAGATAATCTCTAGCGGGGTGTTGTAGTTTAATACAAGACTACGAAAAAGGTCGAACTCAAATCAATATTAACTGCTAAGTATATCGGTTCATTTGGCAATAACCTACTCTTATTTCGCCCAAACAGGATTTATTTTTCGGTCGCCTCCGTGCAACTGTCGCTTTGAATCACAGCTTCAGCCTCTTCTTCTTAGCGATCTCTGTCAGGCTTTGCCGCTTCGGCTTTGGCCTCACACTTTTGCCTGCAAAGAACTCAATGAGCGAAAGTGACACCACGTCACTCCGCGACAGTGACTCCTGAAAAGAATAATCTTCGACAAGATCAATGAGTTTGGCTGGCAGACTGTAGGTTCCCCTCCCTATCTCATACTCGGCCTTGGGGCGACCGGGTTTTCTGTTCTTCTTCTGGCTGGAAGGTTTCACGACTGGCCTCTCCCCCGTTCGAGGTGTCCGAAAACCGACCGTTTGTCGGACAGCCAACCCTTACAACTACGCTGCATACTTGGCATTACGGCTCTTTCGGTGGTCGTTTATCACCGCGTGGACGGTTGATTCTTTACCGAGTCCCGGGGTTCAAGTCGGTGCAGGGACTTGAAACGTTATGGAAGTCGGGGTGGAGTTCGGATTCACTGTCATTTCGCCCAATCAAAGACGCAGGAGGACCGGGTGACCTATCAGTCAGAATGCTCTCCTGTTTCGTTGAATGCCCTCAAAAAACAGGCTAACCACATACAGATTAGCCACTTGTATATACACACCCCTGGGATACTCCGAGCGAATGCAGTCGGCAGCTACGACGAACTATGAAACTGAGCAAACAGAACTACAGAAAAACAATTGCCGGAAAACAACCGATGCCTTAGATTTCAATTACAGATGTCCGAATTGTCTGAAGACGTACAGTCACAGCCAATCGGTTTGGCGTGGTGTGGCCGTCAAAACGGGGTTGCCAAGCGGACCGAAATTGCCTTGACGAACAAAAGCCGTAGATTCTATTCGTGATGTGATCGGAAACTTCAGTGAGAGTTACTACTTTGATGACGGTCAACGCATGAATATCTTCAGCATATTCGCCGTGTTCATCACAATCGCGGCTCTGGCCAGTTACGTCAACTATCGCTATCTAAAACTGCCGATGCCAATCGGACTGATGGCCATAGCACTCCTGTCATCATTGGTTCTGGTCGGAGCAGGGGCATTAGGGTTTGGTATTCAGCAGTCAGCCGAGGAGTTTCTGGGAGCGGTCGACTTCGGCGAGACTCTCATGAAAGGCATGCTGAGTTTCCTGTTGTTTGCCGGGGCTCTCAACATCAACATCAATGATCTAGGTGAACAGAGGGCCATCATCGGCCTGCTGGCCACGGCCGGAGTCATCGTATCCACGATGATCATTGGCACTTGCCTGTACTTCTTGTTGGGCGTTATAGATATGGCCTTGCCCTACATCTACTGCCTGGTGTTCGGCGCCCTGATCTCACCGACCGACCCGATAGCGGTGCTGTCAATTCTCAAAGCCACCAAAACACCGAAATCACTGGCGACCAAGATCGCCGGTGAGTCGTTGTTCAATGACGGTGTCGGCGTGGTTGTGTTCACCATCCTTTTGGGTATCGCCACCGGTGGTGGATCGTTCGCTGTTGGTGATGTAGCATTGCTGTTTCTCGAAGAAGCGGTCGGGGGAGTTGTCTTCGGACTTATCGTGGGTTGGGTGGCCTACCGCCTGCTCCGAAGTGTTGACAACTACACCGTCGAGATCCTGATCACCCTGGCCCTGGTCAGTGGAGGCTATGCCCTCGCCTCGGCTGTCCATACATCCGGTCCCATCGCCATAGTCGTGGCGGGATTGCTGATCGGCAACCACGGGCGACGTCTGGCGATGTCCAAGGCCACCTGCGAACGGCTCGACTCGTTTTGGGAATTGATTGATGAGATCCTCAATGCCTTGTTATTCGTGTGGATTGGCATGGAAATCCTGGTACTGTCCTTCACATGGGGTTATCTGTTGGTTGGCTTGCTAACTATCCCAGTGGCTTTGGCCGCACGGTTTCTCAATGTTTGGTCGGCCGTAAACGCCATGAAGTTCCGGCGGCAGTTCAGCCACAATGCCACCTTGATAATGACTTGGGGAGGACTGCGCGGTGGGATCTCAATTGCCCTGGCTCTTTCGCTGGCGGCAAGCCCGGCGCGAGATCTGATCCTTGCAGTAACATATGTAGTGGTGGTGTTCTCGATTCTGGTGCAAGGGCTGACAATAGGGAGACTGGTGAAATCCTGACACACACAACTTCGGTTCAACTCGGGGGCCAGTATTCCAGTTATTGCAGGATATAAGCGTACCGTTATGAGTCGCTGCTGAAGGTGGCTTGATCTGGAACTGTCCCCGGCGAATGCGTTGAGGATCCAGGCAGCCGAAAACCGGTACTTGGATATCAAGAGGAAAACCAGATTTACGTTTGACCAACTCGCCGGACAGTACATGGAATGGTCCAAGACGAATAAGAAGTCCTGGTCTCGCGACGAGCGAAGCATACTGATGCTCAGGCGCTGGTTCGCAGGATTGCCCTTGGCCGCCATCAATCCGCTCGGCATTGAACGATTCAAGACGCAACGATCCGAAGAGGTCTCCCCCGCTTCGGTCAATCGTGAGTTGGCCTGTCTGAAACACATGTTCTCGAAGGCCGTCGAGTGGGAAATGGCCGACAGCAATCCGGTCAAGAGGGTGAAACTGTTTCGGGAACCGAAAGGGCGAGTCAAGTTTCTCTCGTTAGAACAGGCCGCTACCCTCGTTCACGAATGCTCCGACGAGCTGAGACCGATTGTAGTAGCTGCGCTGCACACCGGTATGCGCCGGGGTGAGATTCTCGGTCTCAAGTGGGAAGACGTTGATCTTGACCGGCGGCTGATCTATGTCCGGGACAGCAAAAACAGTGAAGGTCGCGAATTGCCTATTGCCACTCCCCTCTTTTTCATACTGCTTGCGATGGAGAAGAAAAGTGAGTTGGTCTTCGTCCGTGCCGATGGCAAACCACCGTTAGACATTCGTGGTGCCTACGCAGGTGCTTTGAAACGGGCGGGCATTTCGGACTTTACTTTTCACGATCTTCGGCATACATTCGCCTCGCACTTGGTTATGAGCGGCGTTGACCTTTTGACTGTAAAAGAGTTGATGGGTCACAAGACGATGGAGATGACATTGCGGTACGCACACCTCAGTCCGGAGCATAAACACGATGCTGTGGAGGCTCTGAGGTTTCTTGATGGTCACAATATGGTCACAAGGCCCATTTCAGCCCCATCGCCAAAAGACGCAAGTGCATGTCCTACAACGCCGTGCCGGAGTGGTGAAATTGGTAGACGCACGGGACTCAAAATCCCGCGGTAGCAATACCGTGCCGGTTCGATTCCGGCCTCCGGCACTGATAAATCAGCTTTTGTTGAGTGGTGAAATTCAGCTCGTACCGATACCCAACTTTGACACATAAAGTGGCTTGCCACTCCGGCCTCCGGCACTGATAAATCAGCTTTTGTTGAGTGGTGAAATTCAGCTCGTACCGATACCCAACTTTGACACATAAAGTGGCTTGCCACTCCGGCCTCCGGCACCAGCAAGGTGATAAATCACTTATTGCGCCTTCGGCGCCATTAACCCTTGTTTTACAGAGTTCTCGGTTAGGTACTGAATGTGGTTGGGATTGCAGGCATCGAAATTCCGGTGTAGGCGGGAATCCAATCGTCATTGTGAGGAGTTCCGCGCTGCACGGATCAACGTGGCAATCTCATCTTCTAGGTCGAAACCGATGTGGGTTCGACAACGTGACTTCTTGTAGGGCAGGACCCCATGCGGTCCTGACACCATGTCACCCTGAGCGCAGTCGAAGGGTGAACGGACTATGATGATCTCCGTCCCAAACAAGGTTTGAGACGGCCACTCTCGGACCGGGCATCCCCTTGCCCACTTTATCAGTCCTGCAGTCCTGACACCATGTCACCCTGAGCGCAGTCAAAGGGTGAACCTTGCCAAGGGTTCATGGTTCGACTCCGCTCACCACGTGGTTGCGCGCGAAGCGCGAGAAACCCATATATTGGTGTCATTTCTGCGAGCGAGGGAATCCATTAGGGTTATCGTCGTAATGAGAGGGAAGATGGACCCCCGCCTTCGTGGGGAGACAAAAAGAACCTGTGTCGCATAACCGAATACTACCCCTACTCCCCCAACTCCAACTCGATAATAGGACTCTCGGTGTCGACCTGGTCGCCGACAGCGAAGTTGACAGCTTTTACTTTACCGACAGCGCGCGAGTTGACTTGGTTTTCCATTTTCATCGCCTCGACAATCACCATCGGCTGTTTCTCAGTCACGTCATCGCCGACCTCAACCATGATCTTGACAATCTTGCCCGGCATGGGTGCAAAAATCTTGTCCTTCTCCCCCGCCTGACTACCGGCGCCACCGGCAAAACCGTCTTCGGACGGTTCCTGCAACTCGATCAGCATCGAGTCTATATCGACAAAGTAGGTTCCGTTGCGCGCAGCCACAGCAACAAGACAGCGCCGACCATCGACCGTGGTGGCATATAGATTGTCACCCACAGGCGTGAACTCGTACACCGTTTCGCCGACCGTTGCGGTAAGAACATGGCCGTTTTTCTCGCAGGCCGCCTCGACCATTTCGCCGTCGTATACAAACTCTGTCTTGTTCATTTCGTTATCGAATCTCCGATTTGCCAACCACCCAACATCTGAGCCGGTTCCGGGATCGCCGTTCCTTCGTTCACTACAGCATCACTTGAGCGACCGCCGTGATTACTTGCAACAGCGGCCGCAGCCACCGCCAGATCACGAAATGCTTGCGTATCCGGTTCGCGCTCGGTCATGTGCTTCTCAATAAAATCAGTAAAAGTACGACCGGAAGCAAACTCCGGATGTCGCATGACATCGATCATGAACTTCTTGGACGTCTTCACGCCGAGAAGCTTGTAGTTGTTCAAAGCATCGATCATTTTGACGACCGCCTGGGCACGAGTCGGAGCATGCACGATCAGTTTGGCCAGGATCGGGTCATAGTCAATCGTAATCTCAGCACCACCAACCACGCCGGAATCGACCCGCACGCCGGGACCACTCGGTTCCGAGTAGTGAACGATGTGACCGGTCGACGGCATGAAGTTGTTCTCACCATCCTCGGCATAGATGCGACATTCAATAGCATGACCGCGCTGCGACAACTGGCCAAAATGTTCGGACAAAGGCTGCCCGGCGGCGATCCGAATCTGTTCCACCACCAGATCGACCCCGGTGACCATCTCGGTAATGGGGTGTTCCACCTGGATACGGGTGTTCATTTCGAGGAAGTAGTAATGTCCGCTCTCGTCCAACAGAAACTCGACTGTCCCGGCGTTGGTATAGTCGGCTGCTTGCGCGACTTTGATCGCATCGGCCCCCATGCGAGCGCGCGTGGTATCATCAAGCGCAGTCGATGGAGATTCCTCGATTATCTTTTGGTGCCGGCGTTGGATTGAACACTCGCGCTCGAATACGTGTACAGTATTGCCGTGCGTGTCGGCTACAATCTGAAATTCAATGTGGCGCGGGTTGACAATATACTTTTCGAGATAGACCGTGTCATCATCGAAAGCGTTCTTGGCCTCACGCTGTGCCGCCTCGATGGCTGCGACCAAATCGTCGGGCGAATGAACCACCCGCATCCCTTTACCGCCGCCACCTGCCGCTGCTTTGATCATCACCGGGTAGCCTGCTTCGTCGGCCACTTTGCGATAGACTTCGATATCGGTCTCGGTCCCTTTCATGCCGGGTATCAACGGCACGTTTGCTTCGGCCATTTTTATCCGAGACTGAACTTTGTTTCCCAGCAGCGTGATCGCCGATGGCGATGGGCCTATAAACGTTATCTTTTCATCAATACATCGCTGCGCAAAAAGTGGATTCTCTGCCAGGAAACCGTAGCCCGGGTGGATGGCATCGCAACCTGTGATCTTGGCCGCGTCGATGATCTTATCTATGTCCAGGTAAGATTCGCGCGGTGGCGGGGGTCCGATAGCGACAGCTTCATCAGCATACAAACGATGTTTACTGTTGCTGTCGGCCTCAGAGTAAACAGCCACCGACGGAATACCGAGCGTCCTACATGCATTCATCACGCGCACGGCTATCTCCGAACGGTTGGCTACGAGGATCTTGTTAAAGAGCTTGTTCACAATCCGGTCTCAGTCCTCCTCCACCCAATTCGGTTTACGTTTGTTCAGAAATGCATCCATCCCTTCCTGACCCTCGTCCGATACGCGCAGTTTTGCAATCATCTCAGCCGTGTACGGTTTGAACTCAGCGGCCGACATGTCGGGTACTTCACTTACCAGTTTCTTAGCCATCGCAACCGCTTCGGGGCCTGAAGACAGAACGCTCTTCAGTAGGGTATCGACATCGTCATCGAGCTGTCCATCGTCGACTACTCTGTTGACCAGCCCGACTTCACAGGCCCGGTCGGCGTTCATTCGTTCGCCGGTGATAAACAGTTCCCGCGCCTTGCCTTCACCCATTTTTTTGATCACATAAGGTCCGATGCAGGCGGGGACGACGCCTATTTTGACCTCTGAAAATGAGAACCTGGCCGACCGAGCCGCGATGGCAATATCGCACACGGCCACAAATCCGGTGCCGCCTCCGATAGCTGCGCCGTTGATGCGTCCAATGACCGGACGGCGGCTTGAGTAGATGCGATAAAAACACTCGGCCAGTGCATTTGATTCGTCCAGGTTTTCGCCGAACGTCTGTTTGACCACGCCGCGCATCCAAGTGAGATCAGCCCCGGCGCAGAACGACTTTCCTTCACCGGTCAGCAGTACGGCTCTGATAGTGTCGTCCTGTTCGATCTCGGCGAAGACATCTGTCATTTCGGCGATCATGGTTGAATTGAAAGCGTTATGAATCTCCGGACGACTGAACGTCACCCGCGCTATGCGGTCGGTCTTCTGATATGTTATGGTTTCGTGATTCATCATAAACGCCACTTATGGATCGCAGCCATTCATGGCTGGGTTACATCCTGAAGACACCGAACTTCTGATCGGGAATGTCAGCGTTCAATGACATCGAGATACCCAAAGCCAGCGCCTGCCGGGTGTCGGTGAATCCGATCATGCCGTCATCCCAGAGACGCGCCCCAGAGTAGTACGGTGTCGACTCCGACTCGTATTTTTCCAGCACCGGTCTGCGGATGGCCTCGATCTCTTCCTCGGACAGTTTGCGTCCTTCGTTTTCGAGCTGTTTGATTTTGACCGATGTCAGTACACCGGCCGCCTGGTCGCCACCCATAACGCATATCTTGGCATTCGGCCACATCCACAACAAGCGCGGCAGGTATCCCCGTCCGCACATAGCGTAGTTACCGGCGCCGTAGGAGCCGCCAACGATCAGGGTGAACTTCGGCACGTCGGCATTGGCCACGGCGTGTACCATCTTGGCTCCATCGCGCGCGATGCCGCCCGCTTCATACTGTCGCCCGACAATGAAGCCGGAGATGTTCTGCAGAAAGATTAGCGGTATCTTCCGCTCGGCGCAAAGCTCCACAAAGTGCGCGCCTTTCTGCGCCGATTCGCCGAACAGTACGCCGTTGTTGCCGAGGATACCTACCATGTACCCCATAATGCGTGCGAATCCGGTCACCAGCGTGGTTGCATACAGCTCCTTGAATTCATGAAAACGCGAGCCGTCGGCGATCCGTGCGATCACTTCTTTGATGTCGAACGGCTTTTTGATATTGTTCGATACTACACCATAGAGTTCTTCAGGATCGTAGTATGGGTCCTCCGGCGTAGAGCGATCCAGCGGGAACTTGCTTTTCGTGTTGAGGTTTTCGACAACGTTGCGGGCCAGTTGCAGGGCGTGTTCATCGTTCTGAGCATAATGATCGGTGACACCCGATGTACGACAATGCACGTCGGCGCCACCCAATTCCTCGGCCGTGACAACCTCACCTGTCGCCGCCTTGACCAAAGGCGGTCCGCCGATGAAGATAGTACCCTGCTTGCGAACGATGATCGATTCGTCCGACATAGCCGGCAAGTAGGCGCCACCGGCCGTGCATGAACCCATGACCACCGCAACCTGCGGCAAGCCCTTGGCCGACATGCGCGCCTGATTGTAGAATATCCGTCCAAAATGATCTTTATCGGGGAAGACGCCCGACTGTCTCGGCAGAAAGACACCGCCGGAATCGACCAGGTAAACCGAGGGCAGGTGGTTTTTCTCGGCGATCTCCTGTGCGCGAGCATGCTTGAGCACGGTCATCGGATAGTAGGTGCCCCCCTTTACGGTGGCATCGTTGACCACAACCATTACATCCTTGCCGTGCACGGTACCGATCCCGGTGATGATCCCGGCCGATGGTGCGTCGTTGTCATACATATCGTATGCGGCCAGCGAACTGAGTTCCAGAAAGGGCGTGTTTCGATCCAGAAGTTTGGCCAATCGTTCGCGCGGAAGCAGTTTGCCGCGATCGGTGTGACGCTTGCGTGCTTTCTCGGAGCCACCGAGCTTGACCTGTTCAAGTCGCTCCTTGAATTGTGCGTGCTGCGCCTTGTTAAGTTCTGAGTTCTGTTTGAAAGCTTCCGACGAACTGTCTATTTTTGTTTCAATGCGATACATACTTTGTCTCTCGCCGACGACCGAGTCTCCATGTCGCCAATTAAGCCGTTGCCGGTCAATACAGTATCAACACCCAAGGTATTGGTTAGGACGGTGAATATAATCTAATGCCCGACCATTGTAAAGCACGAAGCAGGGTCATCGGTTGCTGTATTGCCGAGCTCCAGAAACATCTTGTAAAGGTGGATAACTCAGCTTACATTTATAATAGCCTTGGCAGAGGGGACCCGCTGACAGGGCTGACGACCTCGCTTCGATGCCCGCATCACGCCTCACAAACCGGGAGGTCCGAAGGTGTTCGACCAACTCAGAACCGTAGTGACCTTTATTCTCCTGCTTATCGTCTTACCGGTAAACTATGTCACAGCCCGGAGTGTCGCCAGGGACGCTCGGTATGGTCAATCCAAAGCGCTTCTGGGAGACGATGATGGGCCGGCCAGTTGCGCCGCTTACCACGATGTCGGCAAACTGAAGCTGGCCATATCAAACACAGGTAATCCAGGTGGGTTCAACTGGGGACACAGTGGTTGCTTTGAGTTTATCAACCCGGATGCTCCACGTTGGACCTGCGAGTACCCGAAAAACACTGGCCTGGAACATCTCTGGAATACAGGCCTGTGGGTAGGCGCGATTGTGGGGAATGACACCCTGGTGTCGACCGGCGACGCCGAATGGTGGTTGCAGCGTGAGTTTGCCCCGGACTTTGCACCCGAAGGGGACATGGTGCGACGTTCGATTCTGGACCCGGAGTCGCCTGAGTATGAGGGGGCCCGCTCCGAGCAGGACTTTATCGCCGTGTACTATGATACTCTGAAATCACTTCACAATACACTAAACTGGGGATATGAGTACTCAAAACCGATTGGACTGAAGGTTACTCAGAAATCATATTCCTGGTCGTATAAGTACGCTGAGGATTTTGTGCTGTTCGACCTCACAATCAAAAACATGGACTACCGACCCTTAAGAGATGTATACATCGGTCTATTTGTGGCCCCTACGGTGGGGTACGCGGGGGGAGGAGTGTGGGGGTGGGCTGACGATATTTGTGGTTTCCTGCGCACCTATCCATCGCATCGGGGCTGCGACTTCGAAGATACACTCAATCTGGCCTGGGCAGCCGACGCCGATGGTGACTGGTACGACTATGTCGGACCGAGAAGGTGGTTGCATCGACTCGAACAGGTGTGGCTTCCATTGTATCCGACAGATGGCTATGGGCGGACGAGGTCCATCTTCAGTGTGGCAGCCGCTGAAATACTGCAGGCACCCGGGGCCGACTGGGACGTATCTTTTAACTGGTGGACCCGACGCTGGGGTACGGATCAACGGATAGACTTTGGTCCTCAAACACGCGATCACTATAGGGTTTTTGAAAGCGGCGCCATCGGCGCCCCTCACACCGACCCGGAAAAGTACTTCGTCATGTCGAACGAAGAAATCGATTATGATCAGGCACACATAGGCCGAATCTCACCGGCCAATCCAACGTGGTCGTACCCAGGTAAGGATGTTGCAGACACGGTGGCGCGAGGCGGTGGCACGACGTATTTGCTATCTTACGGACCGTTCCAACTAGGCCCTTATGCTTCGGTTCCGCTATCCTTCGCGCACGTACTTGGCGAGCATCTCCATTCCGAACTCTTCAATCTCGATAATCTGCCCGACCGCCCCCATGCCTACTACTCAAACCTCAACTTCTCCGATCTGGCCCGCAACGCCACCTGGGCGCGCTGGGTGTATGACAATCCTGGCTATGACACCGACGACGACGGTTACCGGGGTGTGTTTCGGGTATGCCCGGTGGAGTCTACTCTGACCGACAGTGGATGGCTACTGACCGAGGCCGACACCTTCTGGTATCGTGGCGACGGCGTCCCCGACTTCCGAGGTGCCTCCCCCCCACCGGCGCCGGACGTCTGGGTCACACCAACTGTGGGCGGACTGCATGTTCGAATCAACGGCCAGCGGTCCGAGACCGAGAAGGACGTTTTCTCAGGCATTTCGGATTTCGAAGGCTATCACATATATATAGGTCGAGACAATCGCAAAGCCAGCTTCTCTCTGGTCGCTTCGTATGATCGTGAAAACTTCGACCGGTATGTATGGGACAATGATCACGTGGACGCCGAGGGTTGGCCCGAGCCCGGCTTTGCCCTTTTGGATGTTCCGTTCACGCTACGAGAGTTGCGCTGCCTGTATGGCGGCGGCTCCGACCCCTGTGAGGACACCAGCTTCCACCCGCTTCATTACCCCCACAGCCGCCCCTTCTTCCACCCGCTGTTCGGTGACTCAGTATTCTACTTTGTGCCTCACGACTTCAACACTTACGAGGGCGGTGAAACCACGCCTATTCGAAAGCGCTTTCCCTTGGCGGCCGACCCCAGAGGGATACCTGTCGATGAACTGACCGAAGAATACTACACCGAAGACGGTTATCTGAAATACTTCGAGTATGAGTTCACTATCGAGAATCTCCTGCCGACGGTTCCCTACTGGGTGAGCGTAACAGCCTTCGACTTCGGTTCGCCCACCGGCGGCGTCGACGCTCTGGAAACATCTATAACCGACGTTACGGTCCAGGCCTATCCCATAAACTCCGAGGCTGAAGCGACCGGCGCCTATACCGATGTGTATGTATATCCCAATCCGTACATCAAGGATGCAGGCTATCGAAACGACGGCTACGAACTGAGAACGCGAACGGACCTTCCCAATTATCGAGTGCACACTATTCACTTTACCAACCTGCCGCCCAAATGCACGATTAGAATCCACACCCCCGACGGCGATCTGGTGCGGGAGATTCGTCATAACGTCGATCCTGCCGATCCGGTCGCGCGCGACCATGATTGGCATCTGGTAACACAGAATCATCAATTGGTGGTGAGCGGATGGTACTACTGGACCGTTGAGTCACCTGACGGCAGAGTCCAGATCGGCAAGCTGGTGATTCTGTTGTAAGAACCTAATCGTAGGTCAGGACCCGTGTGGTCCTGACCTATAGCTGTCCAGTCGTGGGTCAAGGACCCTGCGAGTAGATGACCTGCAGGGTCACACCATCACCTCCGGTGAAGCCAGGACCCTGCTGAACGATGCAGGACATGCCCCGCGCTAGTCGGGTGGCCGTCTCAGACCTTCGGGCTGTGTCATAATGTGGTTTCGCAGGGTCCTGATCTCGACAAAGTCGGGATTGTGACCCTGCGACTCTCACTAAGGCGTTCTGTGAAATAAGCCTTGGAAACCTCCGGTTCACACGCTCGCTTCCGGCGAACGCAGGAACCGGAGGAACATACAAGAGTGCCCGTGTTTCTGATTGTCATGCTTCCCACCCTCGCTTTGACTCGACTTGTAGTGTACAAGGTCTACGTGCGATGCTCGTAACGGATTCAGCAATGCATGATATTTACAATCAGCCCACACCGTAATGCGCGGAGCGCGAAAGAGTGATTTATCACCGCGTAGTGCGAAGAAGTGGCTTGCCACTATCGCCGGCCGTCCTGATGGTCAAAATCACGCCTTATCATCGATACTACTTGCATCGCGCCCGACGACTTAAGCCCGAACTTTTCATAAAACGGAATCAGGTCTTCATTGCAAACGAGATCGATCATGTAGAGACCATCCAACTGCGCCATCAGCCTCTTCACCAAATGGCCGCCAATTCCCCGCCCCTGAAACTCCGGCAGCACTTCCAAAAGCGGAATGTAAGCGCTGAGAACACGATCGGAAACGGCATTGATAAACCCGACTATGCGGCCGGTTTCCGTATCCTGAGCCATAACGACAAAACTACTCTGCTTTAGAATCTTCAAGTGGGTATCGGTCGACGGAGGTTTTGGCCAGCCCACAAAGAAGCCAGTCAATTGTTCCGGCCTGAGATCGTGTGGCGAATCTAGATACTCTATCATGGCTGGGTCCTCCTTGTTTGCCCTTATATAGCAATTAGTTACCGCATTGTAAAGCTGTCAAAACTCGCCTTTATTGGCTGACCAGACAAAAGATAGTTATTGTTTTCACGATATTTTGTTTTTCCTCTTGACAACGTAGGCCAATACGGTATAATCGGTCCCAAATAGTACATGCAAATGAATTTCATTTGCATTTAACGCCTAACGAAGCCGAGAGGTTTGACAATGCTCACAAAACTGCTCATCTGCTCCCTGGTTCTGACTATGGCGGCGCCATCGGTGATGGCCGACCGCCGCAAGTATGTCTGGACTTACGGGACGCAGACAACACCCGAAGGAAGTTCTGAGATCGAGTTTTACCAGACGACCAAACTGGACAAAAGCGACAGTTGGGAATATCGCATCGAAATCGAACACGGCCTCTCCCCCCGTTGGGATTTTTCTGTTTATCAGATTTTCGCCCAAAAGGAGGGTGAAGGGATCAAGTGGGATGCATTTCAGTTGCGATCTCGCTATCGGCTGGCCGAGCCGGGGACGGTTTTTGGCGACCCGGTTCTCTACCTGGAGTACCGACGCAAGACTGACCTGACGGCACAGAACAAGGCCGAAGCCAAGCTTCTTCTGGGGCGCAATTTCGACCGTGTCAACATTGCCGTCAATCCGGTTTACGAGTTCTTCTGGGCGCCCGGCGATCCGGTCCATGAGATCGGGCTTGATGTCGGTCTGTCGTATGAATTCTCGTACAAGTTCTCAGCAGGCGTAGAATCGACCTCGCGCCGCGAGTTTCTTAAGGACGCAGACGACGAAGTAGGTTCCTATTTCGGCCCAACCATCTCATTCGCCTCCGGCACCGTATTCTACACAGTCGGATATGCATGGGGTTTGACTGACGACTCCAACGACGCCCGCGCCCGTTTCCTCATGGGAGTTGGCTTTTGATATTTGAACGAAAAATCTTGGTGTGGGTGGTTGCGACGGTCGGCATATTGGCAATAATGTCGTCCTGTCGGAACCATTCTGCAGGTGAGGTCCGCTCCGCAGGTGAGCGGGCCTTTCGTTACAAGTGTGCGACCTGTCACAGTTTACCTGATCACTCGGCCAGGCCTGATGACGATTGGCCCGGCTTCTTAGCTGACCATGCCGATCGCGCCGGGCTGACCGATGAGCAGATCAAACTTATCTCGGGCCATCTGGGCAACGTCAACTGACTCGTCGGCTCCGATCAACTCCAAAGCCCTCTACGAATTCTTCATTGACAAATTCAGGTTTTGTATTATTCTTAAAATGAGGGACCGCGATAGCCATTATGTGGCATGATTGACGATTTGTAGCGCCAACGCCCTCCATATTGCTTAATGAGTATAGTCCGCTGTCCGGTGTATCGTTGTATGTACGCCACGCGGCGAAACGCTGTCCAAAAGCAGGGAGACCCAGTCGGTGACCAAATCTCTAATCCTGAGCGCCTTGCTCTGTTCCGGCCTTGCGGCAAACGCTGCAGATAGAGATGGGCTGAATGAGCCTTCTTCAACACCGGCGGTTGAAACCGTGCCTTTGTCTTCCGACAGTTTCAACGTCGCCGAAATCCTAACCCCGGTCGATCCAAACCTGGACAAGGTGGAACATGCCGACGATGAGTATTTCAGAGCACTGGGTACCCTTATAGACGATCCGATTTTCGCTATGACCAACTACGGCTCCGATCTGGTTGTGGCACAAACGACTTTTTTCAAATCTTCTCATGGGCCGAGCAGTGTAAAACGCTGGGCCGGCCAACGTTGGGAGATGATGGGCTCGTTTATGGACAATTTCGTGAGCGATCTGGTTGAGTTTGAGGGCGATCTGATCGCGGGCGGGATGTTCAAATATGTCGGCGGCACCGAGGCGCGACGAGTTGCGCGGTGGGATGGTGAGAATTGGCAGCCTTTGGGATCAGGACTAAACGGTCGGGTGTGCGCGCTTGTGGTCTACAAAGGCGAGCTTGTGGCCGGCGGCAACTTCACCGTCGAGGGTTGTATCAAGAAAGGAATGTTGGCCCGGTGGGATGGCTCCGACTGGCAAACCCTGGGCACCGGCTGGGATCACCCAATCTATGCCCTGGCCGTTTACAATTCCGAGTTGATTGCAGCCGGTACTTTTCATCATGAGAATCAGGTGCACGACAATTGTGTCGCCCGTTTGGACGGTGACAATTGGATACCGTTGGGCGACGGCAAAGACTGCTCGGTTGTGGCCATGACCGAGTTTGAGGATGATCTTTTGGCTTTGGGATCGTTTTGGCCAAAAACAGGATTCAGCCCCGGCAGCCTGGCCAGTTGGAATGACAGTCTGTGGCGGCCACTGGATTCCGATTGCTCACATGATGTATTCGCCCTGGCGATCCATCGCGGCCGTTTGCTGGCGGGCGGATGGTTCCAACAGGCCGGCGGTATCCAGCACAGTTCCCTGGCTAGTTGGGACGGACAGCGTTGGCGTCCGCTGGGACAATAGTCTGCCTCCTGACCCCTCCACTTCTTCGGGTAGCTCACTGGAACCACTCCTTCAGGGCCAGTGTTCTATTGACCAGAAAGTGCCGAGGAGCGATATTGCATACCATGAAAAAGCGGTTTATCAATCGATCTTCAAGTATCTGCCTTGCGGTGCTAACACTTGCAGGCCTGGCCACGCTGTCGGGTTGCGGCGCTAACTACCATGTCACCAGGGCGATCAGCAACAACCGCCCCGCCCGCGATCTGAAAGCACCCGTGGAAATCATTCATCGCGGGACCCATCCGGAGAGACCGTTTCAGGTCCTGGGCAAGATTTTTGTAGAAAAAAGCTATAGCCTCTGGAATGCCGGCGACCGCGATGTGGATATCATCGAGAGACTGAAAGTGGCCGCACGAAAACTGGGTGCCGAGGCTATTATCGATGCACATGTCTACGCGGCTCGAGGCAACTATAGTTCCGACACAAAACGCTGGGCCGGTGGCCTGGCCGTCACTTTTGCCGACACGGCGGTTCAACAAGCCGCCACCGACTTCGTGGTGATCATCCCCACTCTGGCCGGTGCCTCATTTGGACAACAAGAAGCTATTCGCGAGTATTTGCAATACGATCTCCAGAAAAAAGGGTTCTACGCCATGCTCTCGAAGGACTCGCTGACCGAGGCGAACATAAGTCAACTTTCCGAAATCGACCTGAAGACATCCGGCCAACAGCTTGCCTCTTATGTCATGATGGTAGAATACAGACTGCCGACACTCGGGATGCGTGACCACAACGTCAAGGCAGTCCTGGTGTCGGCCGACAAGCGATCTGCCGTGTGGCAGAATGCCGTCGATCTGTCCATTGGCGATGAGACGCCACCGGTGGAGGAAAACGTGATTCATGCCCCCAACATCGCAACGTTGAAACGCGCCATCAAAAACCTGATTCTACCGCTGCCGGACTACTCCGCATTTCGAAACTGAGAACCTAAGTAGACAAGATTCATGCTTGACGACGTCCTTGAATTTTCCTATGCAATCGGCGTACCTTTGATGATGGATAAAATTGCAGCATGAAGGATGAAGCCATGGAATACAGACTAAAAGTTGGCGAGTCGGCGCGGATCAACCATTCGATTTTTTCTTCGCATCTTGTGATCTATGCCGGAATGCCGAACCAGGACACCTACTCGCTGGCCATCACGCATTCGGAAGGAGCTCGGCATGGCGGTTACAATCTGTTCATGCCCAAAGATCGGCGCGAAGTGTTTCATAAGAAGGGTAAGATCGTCGTGCTCGATGTCAATGCGAACGAGATCCGTCTTAAGATCGAACATTGAGGGCGGTGGTCTTCCCTGGAGTAGAACCCACTTCTACTCCGCTTCAAGGTCTAGACCGTGGAGATGTATCGTTGCAGGTACTCGCTTGGTTGGCAGAGTACTCGAACTCGGCACAATGGGTATCCACTATTTCCGGAGAAAGACCGCTTGACATCCGAGGACGACCAGGGTAGGATGTGACGTTATAAGCTGGGTTTGTCTCCCACGCTGATCCGGTCGATCGTGGGGTCGTCAAGCCGAAGAGTTCCTTGAAGCAAGCCACAATCTAAACTCGGCTAGTAGCCAAAGGAGGAAACATGCTCCGAAAGCGCAGAATCCCACTAATATCGGTCCCTGGGCTGTCATTGCTGGGCCAAAACTGTATATGGCAATTGCACAAAGTTGTCCGCGGCAAGCGCTCTATCCGGCTGGGCCGGTCGTATAAATGCCCCAGAGGCATTACACAAAAAGGTAACTGTGAGTTCAAGGTTGGGCTGGTCTCGGCACCCAAAGGCTGTGATCAGGACCCCGGTCTCATTCCCGGGGGTAGCGTACTGACAGCAGAGGGCACTATTGTCCGGCGTAGCGACGGACTGGCGCAGTTCGTCGGACGCTTCAAGATACTTGATCCAGGCGGCAGAGCGATCTTTAGCGGACACATCGTGACGTTCGACAGAATCGGTAGCCATCAAAAACCGTTCGGAAGTGAATCCTGCAAACAGCCCAAGCATGTCGAGGGTTGGATCGATGGGAAAGGACTGTACAAGCTTCGAGACTGGACAATACGGGCCGACCTTGTGGCAGAGGGCTCCTTGAGTCTTAAGCGCCGGTCTACACTGTTATGGGGCTTTCTCAATGGCGTGTTAACCAGGTGATCGTGGCGGCATGGCCACTACGATAACTTTCGACGGCGTGCTAACCCGCCGTATACCCCAGGTTCCATCGAGATTAGCTTGTAATTCGCCGGTAGTGGCAGAAAGGTCAATCGTGTAAAGCAACCGGAGATCACCTATGCCGACCGACACCAAGATCACACTTCGCGAAATCACGGCCGAGACACTCAGCCCGATTCTGAAACTAAAAGTGGCCGAACATCAGAATCAGTTTGTAGCCCCCAATGCTGTGTCGATTGCACAGGCTCATTTTTCCGAGCACGCCTGGTTTCGAGGAATATACGCAGGCGACACGCCTGTTGGGTTTGTCATGCTACACATCGATCTTGAAAAACCGGAGTGTTTTCTCTGGCGGTATATGATCGATAACAACCATCAGGGTAACGGCTATGGTTACCGCGCCATGCAACTGGTTATCGAATATGTCCGCAACCTTCCGGGCATAAGTGAATTCGACCTGAGCTATGTGCGCAGCAAGGGTGATCCATCCGGATTCTATGCCAAACTCGGTTTCGTGGACACCGGCCGAATGATCGACGGTGAATACATTATGCTGCTGGAATTCTAACGTCGGAAATGAGCGAATAGACCCGACTTCGAGTAGCCTCTACTCCACGTGCAGCAGTATAACAACGAGCGTTGAGATTATCATGGCCGCATTCCAATACAAGGGCCGAAGGTATCTTGGGTCGACTTTTTTGCTTTGGCGCAATGTCTCCCACAGAAGCGCAGTCAATCCCGGGACGGCGTTGTAGAGGTACCGAATCTCAACGTGCAAAATGCGTTTGGCAGCGAAGGCCAAAAGTATGATGCAGAAGCCTAGTCCCAACGCAATCTTGATCTCGTCGGATTCTAGCAGTGCTTTTATCTTCGACATCGTTCAATTCCATGGTTCTGTGCGCGCTGCACGTTTCCGTGTCCGGCGAAGTCTCTTCCCTGCTTGGCGGTTTCAGAGTAGCAATGATCGAGCAGTCTGTCAAGGTGAGACTTGGGCGGTGGCGCCCAAATATCGATGCTGCATGCATAAATACTCAGTCTCCGAGACTTCTGCAACTTTCCCCAGACACGCCGGTCTGACACAATAGAACACAAGAGACTAAGGAAGGATTGTATGGACCAGCAGAACAGTTCAAACGGGAATGCCACGGCGGCTTGGGGAATTATCGGGGTCGTGGCCTTGGCGGCTTTACTCTTAGCCTTTTTTGCCGTGTCTCGCTCCGGCGTGTTTTAGGCCGGTCTCGGTTACATCTTACGGGCGGCTTGCCTGGCCCCAGGCGCCTCCGGTGGGGATCACGGTAATGTGCGACCCGGCTTGTATCCAATCGCCGGATTCGCGACGATAAACATCAACCGAGCGTAGCGGGAGCGAGTGCGAACTGCCATCCTCCCCTTCGTACTGGTACCTGGCCACATAGTAGACGAGGGCCAGATCACCGTAAAGTTGCACCTCGGTGTCGAGTAGTTCAAAGCCGGTTCCCTTGAAGCTTTCCAGCGATTTGTCGACGTTGGCCATGTAGGCATCGATACCGCGTTCGATCCCCACGCTGGGTCCCAGGAACCCTACCCAGTCCTCGGTGTGGGCTTTTTTGATAGCTTCCCGGTCCCGCTTCAGAAAGGACTGAAAGATACAGTGGATATGACCGATGATCTTTTCGCGATCTGCTCTTTGTGTGTCCGTCATTTTGCGACTCTCCATTTGTCCTGATTTGATCTACTTTGTCCATGTAGTATAAGCGGATTTCGGTTAATTGGTATCACATTTTGCGGGGCCGAGGAGTTGTGTTTCCGACCTTGACAAGACACGTCACGATATGTTATACTTGGACCCAGTTTAACTATGTTTACAAGGCTCTATCAATCTCAAACTATGAGGCATTCATGTCTGACGAAAAGAAGAAATTGGTAATCCTGATCGCCTGCGGTCTGGATGACGAGAAAATGTCGGTGGCCTGGAGTGTCGCCAAGGGGGGAGTCAAGACCGGCCTTGATGTAACAGTGTTTTTGACGGCAGGGGCGGTCGATGTTGTTCGCAAGGGTGCGGCCGACAAAGTACGGCTTAATCCGATGGACCCGCCGGTCGGCGAAATGATGGAAACGGTCACCTCGGCTGGTACAAAGATACTGGTCTGTCCGCCCTGTGCAGATGTGCGTGGATATACACAGGACGACTTCATTGATGGCGTTGTAATCACTGGTTCGGGCGCGATTCACCAACTGATTCTGGAGGGCGCCGCGACTCTGAGTTTCTGATTTTGTGCCAAGCGGCCGGACGGTATCACCCTCGGCCCGCTCGAAAGGGGGCCGGGGTATTCGCTTGCATTAGTCATCATCCGCTCGGTGTCTGGTCACTTCTTCATCTATCCAGTCCTCTTCCTGAAAGCTGACCCCGCCTCGACCCGGTACTTTGCGGATGGCCCCGGCCCGGTAGAGCGGACAGCTTTTGGGTCCATAGCAGAAGGTCTCGGATCGGTATCTCTTTATCCATGGTTTCCAGTTGTCGATGACTAACTCTACCGGCATCCTGCATCCCCAGATACATGTCGTGCACTTCAGTTCGTAGGTCCTGGCGGCCAGGCGGCGATGCCCTCGTTCCCGGTATGTCCAAAGATCAGGCGGTACTTTGAGAAAAGGTGGGCTCTTCAAAGACACTTCCACATTGGCCGTCTCGGTTAAAGTAATCCGACTCGTCTTGTAGTACGCTGCGTTTTCCAGTCGCGGATCATTGACAGGAACCGACAGGCCACTGACTTCCATACCGGCACAAAACTGATGTTTCTCGTGGGCGACCTTACCGACGGCAATCAGAAACTCGCTTGTCACATCTCCGCAAGTTCCGTCGAGGCGTAGATTATACCCGAGGTAATTGTGAGATCGCTCATCGAAGGACCGGTTGAGACGAATCCTCGGCTGCACGGCCACCAGCCGCCCCGACCATGTGACTTTATCGGATTTGCCTATTGTCATCAGAGATCATCCTTTGTGCGTCGTCACTTTAGGAAAGATAGATGAAACTCCAGAGGAGCACAATAGTATTCAGTGCCTGTGGGCAACACCATAATGCTGCTGGCCACGCGGCTATGGGAGGGTTCGACGACGAATACACTCAGCCGGCCTAAGGCCGCTCACCTCTGATGCGCCTGGCCAGTTTGCTCACAAAGTGGAAGGCCGAAACCAAGCCGGGAATACGGCGCAACAGTACTTTCGCTCTGGCGGGTAAGTATCCGGTCACGAACGGGAAGCTTCTTGGAGCATAGACCCAGAGATGCCGGTAGACGTGCTTTTGGCGTTGCCACTTGTCATGCCAGGGCATATCGGTGAGAAAATCGACTTCGTCGATGTCCTCAGAGGCGAAGGCTCTCATCAAGGAGCGCTCAAACAGAATGTTGCCGGGTCCATACGATGCAAAGGACTCGTCGTAGCTTATCCGCTTGATAATCAGACGTCGTCCCATCTTGACGGCCAATTGGGCCGCCACGGCAAGGTTGTCGACCTCCATGAAGTGCCACTCCAACCATCCAAGTTCGGCCAGGCGCTGTATCACTTCCCGATAGAAGGACAACACGGATGGATCTGAATCGATCGCGTACCCGGCCTTGCCTCGCCAACTGGCTGCGTCCACTCTGATAAAATCCTGCACTCTTGCTTCAGTTGACTCGCCGTTGGGTAGAAACACGAATCTCACATCGTCCAGTCGGTTAACTCTGTTGTGGGTTCCGGCGAGTGCGCGACGCGTCTTGCGGCTGAGAGATTTGTAGTAATCATCGAAGTCTCCGATAGTCCTGAAGTAAGACCCTGAGTCGCACTCTTCCGAATACTGGCGAAGGGACCGTGGTTGCTGTTCAATGAAATTGAACAGTGGAGAAGTCGGTGACAACCTGCGCATGACCAGATGATGCCAGTGTTTATCGACCTTGTCCAGATTGGCCAGCAAAGCTGTGATGATCTCCGACTCTCTTGGGCCATCGGCCAGGATATCCACCGAGTAGGTGTGAGGGCCGAACATCGTGCGCAACTGCACAGTGTCCATACCAAACACGCGGTGCGGACAAATCAGCAGCGGTAGCACCCCCACCATTTCAGAACCGTCAAAAGCAAACAGAACCGCCCAGCGTTCTTGTTCGCGCAGGCGGTGTTTCACGTAGGGGATGATCCAGGCGGCCGAACTCATGGGAATAGGTCGCGGAGCAGCTAAGGCCAATCGGTCCCAGGCTGATTGGTAATGGACCAGTTCCTCAAGGTCGGTAACGACTTCAACACAGATATTGCCGGATGTTTGACTCACGACACTATCGTTTGCAATCGGATTCAACGAGCCCGACTGAGGGTTGACTGAACTTCTCAAAACTTTCCCTAACGAACATGCTGCACCTGCCGGCATCCCATTGACACCGGAATCATACTAATTGTATCGTCTTTTGCACTCCTAAGGAACAGTATGGCGAAAAGATGGACAACAAGAATTCTGCCTGCCCGGTCAAGCCGCCCATAAATGGGTTTTATGCGCTCCGTTCATTCCCGCTGTGATTGTGGACTTTGGCGCCGGAATCCAGCAAAAAAGTGAATTATCACCTCATCCTGAGCGGAGTCGAAGGACAGGCAAGCCTGTTTCCGTTGTGCCTGTGTGATCTTCAGATCGCGCGGGCAGGCATGGCCCGTTTCACATGTGCCCGAGTCTGAAGACTCAGGCACCACAACATCCGGACCGAATTCCCGGCATTCCACACCCGGACAGTGCGTTACAGTGAATTGGGTTCGTTTTGGGTACTTTCGCATTTATCCGGCGTCCCCCCGGTGCAAATGGGTTCGTTTGCGTGATTTTTTTTCCGAGGTTAACAGAAGTTGTTGTGAATTCGGGTTGCGTTGCAGTATCTGAGCTGATTCAGTTGCTGTTGGCCAGATGATCATGGAACTTGTCCTTTATAGAGCAGGGTGCAGACGTTTTTTGCGTGGGGTTTTTGGTGTAATTGTGTACCTGAAGAACCCACCCGACGCGAAGCGCTCTGGGTGGGGTACCGTGTTTTGCGTGGGGTTGGCATTATTTCTGCGAATCCTGAAGAACCCACCAGTCCATAAGTGGGATGTGGCGCGAAGTGCTCTTGGTGGGGTACCGAAGAAAGTGCGGGTGGGAAACGGCGTGAGTTACCGGTTTGCAGGTGTGTCTTGACTGAAGATGTTTTTCCAAGCACCGTCAACACTCCTCCATATCGACGTAATGTAGGTCAGTTCCTTCGCATTCTCCGAAGTACTCTCATGTTTGACCCACTCAGCGCGATACGATAGTAGCACTACTTGATCAGATAGCACCAGGATTCTGGCCTCTGACAGATCGAAACGTGCAACTGTCGGACCGTCTCGCAATTGACCAGTGTGATCAGACTTTCCAGCGAACCCAGCACCATAAACACCCAAGAAACTATCTTCCAGTAATCGAGTGTCAGCTTCAGCGTCGCCTGCCGCCAAGGCTTTCCAAACTTCGACTTCGAGTTGTAGGAACTGTTCTACTGTGTACCGATCATGAGGTGTTTCCATTACAACTCCGCTCTTAGTCTCAGCGTGGTTATCGGACGCAAGGTAGATTGTGCAACCAAGTGGGACAAGGGGAAACTGTGGTACCTGTTAGTTCCCACCGCAAGCTGTGGGGCTATCCGGGCTACGTGGCTACACAACCGCTGCCTTAGTCACATCCCGTTCACAGAATTCAGAAGCCAGTAAGTATGTGAACTGTCCTCCAATCCAACTCAGAAAATCCTGTATAAAGGGGCCGTATGTTCCCGACAGTAGCTTATCAAAATCATCGGGGCGATACCGTGTAATCGACCCAAGGTAAAACGCTACGGCATACATCGACGCGAGTTGGGGTAGGACGTGATCATGTTCCTTCACC